>DAIQBC010000122.1:0-8134 GCA_036781345.1 Acidimicrobiales bacterium
GCGGTCTCCTGCAGCTCGTCGGCGGCCGTCCGGGGCTCGATGCCCCCACCGATGAGCTCGTGAAGGCGGGCGGTCTCTTGGGTGTGGCGGCCGGTGGGCCGCTCGCGTGGGGCCTCACCGCGTGGGGCGCCGCGCTGATCCTCAGCGCCGTCGGCCTGGCCGGGCTCGTGGTCCTCACCCGGGTGCCCGTACGGGTGGCGGCCGAGAGCACTGCCCACGGCGTGCGACCCGCGAGCACTGCGATCGCCGAAGCCGTTCGTCGCTTCAGCGGCCATCTCTTCTCCCTCGGCGGCGATGCGGACGAGCGCGAGGGCGAGGTTCGCTTCTTCGACCAGGACCTCGACGACCTCATCGACCTCGACGACCATGACGCGGCACCAGCACGTCGCAAGCCGGGACCGCGGAACGCGAAGGTGCCGCTATCCGAGATCGCGGAGGTCGCGGAAGCCACCCAGCTGGAGATCGAGCTGGGACCGGCGGTGAAGGGCTCGTCGTGGAAGCTGCCGCCGCTCAGCCTGCTGCGCCGCGCCGACGCCCACGAGGTCGACCGGGCTGCGGTGACCGCCGCCGGCCATGTGCTCGAGCGAGCGCTGGCCCAGCACGGCGTCGACACCAAGCTCGTGGGCATGGTGGTGGGCCCGTCGGTCACCCGCTACGAGCTCGAGCTCGGGGCCGGGGTGAAGGTGGCCCGGGTCACCAGCCTCCACAAGGACATCGCCTACGCGATGGCGTCACCCGACGTGCGCATCCTGGCGCCGATCCCAGGCCGGCAGGCCATCGGCGTGGAGGTGCCCAACACCGACCGCCAGATCGTTGCCCTCGGCGACATCCTCGCGTCGCCCGAGGCCAAGCGGGCCAGTCACCCCCTCGAGGTGGCCGTGGGCCGCGACATCAACGGCAAGGCCGTGATGATGAACCTGGCCACGATGCCGCACCTCCTCATCGCCGGGGCGACCGGCGCCGGCAAGTCGAGCTGCCTCAACTCGCTCATCACCTCGATCCTCATGCGGTCGACGCCGGACCAGGTGCGCATGATCCTCGTCGACCCCAAGCGCGTGGAGATGGGCCAGTACGACCGCCTGCCGCACCTGCTCACCCAGGTGGTCACCAACCCCAAGAAGGCCGCCAACGCGCTGGCCTGGGCGGTGCGAGAGATGGAGCGCCGCTACGACCTCCTGGCCGAGGTGGGCTTCCGGGACATCACCGGCTACAACGCCGCGTTCGATCGGGGCGATCTGCCGGATGTCGTGCTGCCCTCCGGCGAGGTCGAGCGCGAGTTCCCGCGTCTCCCCTTCATCCTCGTCGTGATCGACGAGCTGGCCGACCTCATGATGGTGGCCGCCCGCGACGTCGAGGACTCGATCTGCCGCATCGCCCAGATGGCCCGCGCGGTCGGGATCCACCTCGTGATCGCCACGCAGCGGCCGTCGGTGAACATCATCACCGGGGTCATCAAGGCCAACGTGCCGGCCCGGCTCGCCTTTGCGGTGTCGAGCGCCACCGACAGCCGTGTGATCCTCGATCAGCAGGGTGCCGAGCGCTTGATCGGCAAGGGCGACATGCTCCTCCTCGGGCCGGCTTCGTCCGCTCCTTCCCGCATCCAGGGCTCCTGGGTGAGCGAGGAGGAGGTGCGCAAGGTCGCTTCGGTGTGGAAGCGCCAGGCGCCGGAGATCATCTACGACACAGCCGTGCAGGGTGCCGAGGATGCCCACGGCTCGTCGCTGGGGATGGCGCACGGGAGCGGCGACGACGATGAGGACCTGGTGCGACAGGCCATGGAGCTGATCGTGCGCTCGCAGCTCGGCTCCACCTCGATGCTGCAGCGCAAGCTCAAGGTCGGCTTCGCCCGGGCCGGTCGCCTGATGGACCTGCTCGAGCAGCGCGGTGTGGTCGGTCCTTCAGAGGGCTCGAAGGCCCGCGCCGTGCTCATGACGGTGGAGGAGCTTGAGAACGGCATGGAACAAGGAGAGATCTGAGCGACAGCCCGATCCACCGGCTCAGCGGTCGCGACCGATTACGGTCTCCCGTCGATGTTCGACCTGGCCACGGCTGCGATCGAAGCGGCCCTGGCGGCAGGGGCCCGCTACGCCGATGCTCGCATCATGATCGTGCGACAGGAGTCGATGAGCGCCAAGAACCGAGTGGTCGACGGCCTGTCTCAAGCAGAGACCGCTGGCATCGGAGTCCGAGCGCTCATCGGGTCGTCGTGGGGCTTCCAGGCCACCCCGGAGCTCACGGCGGCGGCCGCTCGGCGGGCTGGTGAGCGTGCGGCCGAGGTAGCCCGAGCGAGCGCACGCGTCGCGGGGGTGCCCGTGGAGCTCTCGCCGGTCCCGGTGATCGAGGCCAGCTGGGCCAACCCCCATGACGTCCACCCGCTCGATGACGTCGGCATCGGCGAGCGAGCCGACCTCCTCGTGGCCGTCACCGGCGCCATCGTCGACGCCGGCATCCCGCTGGCGCAGGCGAGCCATCAGATCTGGGACACGCAGAAGTGGTTCGCCTCGAGCGAGGGGAGCCGCATCGACCAGCGCATCGTGGAGTGCGGGGCGGTCATGGACGCCACGGCCATCGGCGACGGCGAGACCCAACGTCGGAGCTACCCGGGCGTGCGCGGCCAGTTCGGCACCCGCGGCTGGGAGCTGGTGCGGGAGCTCGACCTCCTGGGCAATGCCGCCCGCATCGCCGAGGAGGCCCGTGCGCTGCTCGGCGCCCCGCAGTGCCCGGAGGCCACCACCACGCTGATCCTGGGCAGCGAGCAGATGGCGCTCCAGCTCCACGAGTCCGTCGGCCATGCCATCGAGCTCGACCGCATCCTCGGCTGGGAGGCGGCGTTCGCGGGGACGTCCTGGCTCGACCCTTCCCAGCTCGGATCGCTTCGCTTCGGCTCCGACCTGATGAACATCACCGCCGACGCGACCCTGCCCGGAGCGCTGGGCAGCTTCGGCTACGACGACGAGGGTGTGCCGGCCCAAGCCGTCGACATCGTGAAGGACGGCGTGTGGGTGGGCGTCTTGTCAGGGCGCGACTCGGCACCCCTCGTCGGCCTCGAATCGGGCGGCATGGTGCGGGCCGAGAGCGCCGCTCGGCTGCCAATGGTCCGGATGACCAATGTCGGTCTGCTCCCCGGTGACAGCAGCCTCGAGGAGATGATCGCCGCCACCGACGACGGCATCTACATGGACACGAACCGGTCGTGGTCGATCGACGACAAGCGCCTGAACTTCCAGTTCGGCTGCGAGGTCGCGTGGGAGATCAAGGGCGGCCAGCTCGGCCGCATGCTGCGCAACCCCACCTACACCGGCATCGGCCCCCGGTTCTGGGCCTCCATGGACATGGTCGGAGGTCCCGAGGAGTGGGTCTTCTGGGGCACGGCCAACTGCGGCAAGGGCCAGCCGATCCAGGAGGGCCACACCGGGCACCCGTCGGTCCCGGCTCGGTTCACCAACGTGCGGGTGGGCGTGCGCTGATGGCGTGGGACCCGGCTACCGACGCCATCGTGCAGCGCGGGTTCGCGGCCTGCGACTGCGTGCTCGATCTCGTGGGCGACCGCGCCGACGCCCTCGTCACCTGCGGGCAGGGATCCAACGCCCTCACCCGCTTCGCCAACAGCCACATCCACCAGAACATGGCGAGTGATGACGACAAGGTGCGGTTGCGGGTGGCGGTGGACGGGGGACGGATCGCCCAGGCCACCACGACCCGCGTCGATCCTGACGGGCTGCGTCGGCTCGTCGAGGAGACGATCGCGGCCGCGTGGCTCTGCCCTCCCGATCCCGACTACCCGGGTCTCGCCGAGCCGGGTGCCCCGGTCAACGTCGACCACTTCGACGCCGCGACGGCAGCCGCCCATCCCGAGGCCCGGGCTGACCTGGTGGCGGACTTCATGCAGGCCGGCTCCGACCTCGAGGCGGCCGGCTACTGCTCCACCGATGCCGAGACCCACGTGCTGTGCTCGACCACGGGGATTCGCTACGCGAGCCGCACGACCATGGCCCAGCTCGATGGCATCCACCGGGCGGCCACCGTCGACGGACCGCCGGCGGACGGCTTCGCCCAGATCACCTCGCGCCGGCTGGGAGACCTCGACGGCCGCCTGGTCGGTGACCAGGCGGCGGCCAAGGCCCGCGGTGGGATCGCCCCCGTCGAGCTCGACCCCGGCTGCTACGAGGTGGTGCTCGAACCGAAGGCGGTGGCGTCGCTGCTGCTGTTCCCGGCCTGGCTGGGGTTCAACGGCAAGGCCTTCGCCGAGGGCACCAGCTTCGCTCACCCCGGGGAGGCGCAGCTCGACGAGCGCATCAACCTGTGGGACGACGGCACCGACCCTCGATCGCTCGGGCGGCCCTACGACGCCGAGGGCACGCCCAAGCGGCGTGTCGACCTCGTCACCGCCGGTGTCACCGTCGGCCTGGCGCACGACCGGCGCAGCGCGGCGCTGGCTGGGGTGGAGTCCACCGGGAGCTCGATCGGCCAGGAGTCCTTTGGCGGCTATCCGGCGGATCTCTTCCTCGGCGCGGGAGACGAGAGCCTGGAGCAGCTGATCGCGGGCGTGGAGCGAGGGCTGCTCGTCACCGACCTCTGGTACAACCGCGTCCTGGATCCCAAGACGCAGGTCGTCACTGGGCTGACCCGCAACGGCCTGTTCCTGATCGAGCGAGGGGAGGTGGCGGGTCCGGTGCAGAACCTGCGCTACACGCAATCCGTCGTCGGCGCGCTGGCCCCTGGCCACGTGCTCGGGATCGGCAACGACGCGCAGCTCGTGAGCAACGAAGGCGGCATCGTGCACGTCCCGAGCCTGCGCTTGTCCTCCTGGAGCTTCACGGGCGGGGCGCAAGGGTAGCGGTCATGGAGATCCACGTGCTGGCCAGCGGGCTGCGGTTCCCGGAGGGTCCGGTGGCCTTCGACGACGGCACCGTCGTGCTCGTCGAGATCGCCCGAGGCGCCCTCACGCGGGTGGGCGCCGACGGGAGCGTCGAAGTGCTGGCCGCGCTGGGCGGCGGGCCCAACGGAGCCGCCCTGGGTCCGGACGGCGCCATGTACATCACCAACAACGGTGGCTGCTTCATGTGGGACGACATGCTGGGCTTCACCCTTCCCGGCGCGGTGCCGGCGGCATGGACGGGGGGCTCGATCCAGAGGGTCGACCTCGACACGGGTGTGGCAACGACCCTCTACACCGAGTCCTCCGACGGTCCGCTGCGCGCGCCCAACGACCTCGTGTTCGACGGCCACGGTGGCTTCTGGTTCACCGATCACGGCGTGCGCCTCGAGCGCAGCAGCGACCGCACCGGCATCCACTACGCCCAGGCGGACGGGTCCCGCTGTGAGGAGGTCGTGTTCCCCCTCGATGCCCCCAACGGCATCGGGCTGTCGCCAGACGGCTCCCGGCTCTACGCGGCCGAGACGCACACGGGGCGCGTGTCGTGGTGGAACATCCCGGCCCCCGGAGAGGTGGAGCGCGACACCCCGGTCGGCCACGGCGGGCACCTCCTCGCCGGTCTTCCCGGCCTCCAGCTGCTCGACAGCCTGGCCGTCGACAGCGAGGGCTGGGTCTGCGTCGGTACCCTCGTCAACGGGGGCATCACCGCCATCAGCCCCGATGGCGAGACGATCGAGCACGTCCCCTTACCCGATCCCATGGTCACCAACATCTGCTTCGGCGGACCGGATCTGCGCACCGCCTACGCCACGCTGTCTGCCACCGGGAGGCTCGTCAGCTTCGAGTGGCCCCGGCCAGGGCTCCGCTTGCACCACGCTCGCTGAGGGTCACGGCAGGAGGTCGCCGGCCTCCAGGTCGAGGGCGGCCGTGAACGAGCGCTCGGCCATCTTCGCCACCAGCGCGCGCCCGCGGTCGTTGGCCGGGTCCATGGCGCCCATGGCGCTCACCGGGTACACCGTCGTGCCCAGCGAGGCCCGCCGGTATTGCAGCCAGGCGAGGTCGAACGGGTAGTCGTCGAGGGTGCGACCGTGGTGCTGCAGGACCGTGGCGGCCAGCTCGTCGTACCAGCCCCGCACGAGGTCGGCCTCGTGCGCCCGGCGCTCCTCGACGGTGAGCGATTGGCAGAGGAAGTAGGCCACGTCGGTGACGGCCGGCCCCTGGTAGGCGATCTGCCAGTCGAGGACCGCCACCTCGTCGGGCCCGGTGGCGCGGTCGTCGAACATGAGGTTGTCGGCCCGGAAGTCCCCGTGGCAGACGGTGATGGGAGCCTCCTGCATGCCGACGCGCAGCACCTCCTCGAACACCACCTGGGTCCGCTCGCCGAGCGCCAGAGCCTCGGCGGACACGCCGTCGCCGACGCGCTCCACGAACAGCGGCCAGGCATCGCGGTACTGCTGCCCGGCGGCCAGGTTGATGGGCGCATCGAGGCGTGGCATCCACTCGAGATCGGCCAGCAGCGGGGCCTCCCACCAGGTGCCGTGGAGCCGGGCCAGCGCCCGGAGAGCCTCGGCGGCCCGTGGCCCTGGCACGCCGGCGATCTGGCTGATCATCGTGCGATCGCCGAGGTCCTCGAGCAGCAGGCCGAACGTGCCGGTCGCGGGGTCGACGTGGTTCCAGTAGCACTGTGCCGTGCGCATCGGCACCTTGTCGGCGAGCTGGTCGTAGAACCGGCCCTCTCGCTCGTAGAAGCTGAAGTGGTCGCCCACGGCCCGGTTCTCCGGGTACTGCGACGGGATCTTGAGGATCACCGTCCCCGGCGCGCCCGCCGCTTGGCCGTCGTAGCGCAGCTGCAAGCGGGCGAGCTGGCCGACGATGCCGACACCCTCGCCGATCGTGTCGTGCTCCACCTCGGCCACCGCGGTGGCCGAGCCGATCACCCCACCCGCTCGGAGCGCGGCGGTGACGAACGCGGCATCGGCGTCCTGGGTGGTGTGCGGAACCTCGACCATGTCGCCCCCTAGTGCGGTCGGATCCGGTCCACGATGGCGGGCCTGGCGTGGCGGCGCAAGGGTTCAGGTGGCGATCGACCCCGCCAGTACCCTGGCGGCATGTCCGAGGGCCAGCGCACGTTCTACGTCGAGACCCTCGGCTGCCCGAAGAACCAGGTCGACTCCGACAAGCTGGTGGGCACGTTCCTCGCCGACGGCATGCTGTCGGTCGACGTCGCCGAGGACGCCGACCTCGTGGTGGTCAACACGTGCGCCTTCATCGAGGAGGCCCGCCAGGAGTCGATCGATGTGGTGCTGGCCTTGGCCGACCGCAAGGCCACCGGGGCCGAGCTCGTGGTCACCGGGTGCATGGCCGAGCGCTACGGCGACGAGCTGGCCCTCGCTCTCCCCGAGGTCGACGCCGTCGCCGGCTTCGGCGTGCCCGTCGCCCTCGGCCGGAAGCCCGGCGCGGCGCCGCTGCCCAGCTTCGACCTCCTGAACCTGCCCCGCCCGCCAGCCCGGGCGCCCTGGGCGTACGTGAAGGTGGCCGAGGGGTGCGACAAGGCCTGCGGGTTCTGCGCCATCCCCAGCTTTCGCGGCCCGCAGCGGTCCCGCTCGATCGACCAGGTGCTCAGCGAGGTCGACCAGCTCGTGGCCGGTGGCGCCAAGGAGATCGTGCTGGTGGCCCAGGACCTCGCCAGCTTCGGCCGCGACCAAGGTGTGGGAAGCAAGGACATCGTGCCGCTGGTGGAGGCTGTGGGAGCTCGGGTGCCGTGGGTGCGGCTGCTGTACCTGTACCCCTCCGAGCTCACGGAGCGCCTCGTCGAGGTCATCGTCGCCACGGGCGTGGCGTACTTCGACCTCTCGTTGCAGCACGTGTCCTCCTTGCTCCTGCGCAGGATGCGTCGCTGGGGCGACGGCGACCGGTTCCTGGGCCGCATCGCGGGGATTCGGGCCACCGCGCCCGGGGCCGCCTTCCGCTCGAACTTCATCGTCGGCTACCCCGGTGAGACGGAGACCGACCACGACCAGCTCCTCGCCTTCGTCGAGGAGGCCCAGCTCGACTGGTGCGGCTTCTTCGCCTACTCCCGTGAAGACGGCACCTACGCCGCCGACCTCGACGGCGTGGTGCCGCGCTCGCTCGTGGACGAGCGTCTGGCCGAGCTGCGCGAGCGGCAGGATGTCATCACCGCTGCCAAGCGCGACGGTCTCGTCGGCGAGGTGGTCGAGGTGCTGGTCGACACCCCCGGTGTGGCCCGTAGCCACCGGG
>DAIQBC010000123.1:0-8111 GCA_036781345.1 Acidimicrobiales bacterium
GCGAGGACCCTGCCCGCATGTTCGCCGGCGAGGGCGACGCCTTCCGCACCAACCGGCGCTTCCACCTCCTGGCCGCGGGCCAGCCCGCCACCCGCCTGTCCACCGCGTTCGACTCGGTCACGCTCTACGGCTTCGACCCCGACGAGCGCCCCGACATCTACGGCA
Organism: Acidimicrobiales bacterium; assembly: GCA_036781345.1. GTDB lineage: Bacteria > Actinomycetota > Acidimicrobiia > Acidimicrobiales > VFJN01 > VFJN01. Next base: position 166 of record DAIQBC010000123.1, read on the forward strand.
AGGTCGGCAACTCGGGCGTGTCGATCGCCACCCTCGACGACATGCGGGCCCTCTACGAGGGGTTCGACCTCGCCGATCCCAACACGTCGGTGTCGATGACGATCAACGGCCCGGCGCCCACCATCCTGGCGATGTACCTCAACACCGCCATCGACCAGCATCCGGAGCTGGAACCGGCCGAGGTGCTGCGGCGGGTGCGGGGCACCGTCCAGGCCGACATCCTCAAGGAAGACCAGGGCCAGAACACCTGCATCTTCTCCACCGAGTTCGCGCTCGGGATGATGGCCGACATCCAGGAGTGGTTCGTCGAGCACCAGGTGCGGAGCTTCTACTCCGTGTCGATCAGCGGCTACCACATCGCCGAGGCCGGCGCGAACCCCCTCACCCAGCTGGCCTTCACGCTGGCCAACGGCTTCACCTACGTGGAGAGCTACCTGGCCCGGGGCCTGGCCATCGACGACTTCGCGCCCAACCTGTCGTTCTTCTTCTCCAACGGGATGGACCCGGAGTACGCGGTGCTCGGGCGCGTGGCCCGCCGGATCTGGGCCATCGCCATGCGCGACCGCTACGGGGCCGGCGAGCGGAGCCAGAGGCTCAAGTACCACGTGCAGACCTCGGGCCGGTCGCTCCACGCACAGGAGATGGCGTTCAACGACATCCGCACCACGCTGCAGGCCCTCATCGCGCTCTACGACAACGCCAACAGCCTCCACACCAACGCCTACGACGAGGCGGTCACGACCCCCACCGCCGAGTCCGTCCGCCGGGCGCTGGCCATCCAGCTGATCATCACCCGCGAGTGGGGCCTCTCGATGAACGAGAACCCCAACCAGGGCAGCTTCATCATCGAGCAGCTCACCGCCCTGGTGGAGGAGGCCGTGCTGGCCGAGCTCGAGCGGCTGTCGGAGCGCGGTGGTGTGCTCGGCGCCATGGAGACCGGCTACCAGCGGGGCCGCATCCAGGACGAGTCGTTGCTCTACGAGCAGCGCAAGCACGACGGCTCGCTGCCCCTCGTCGGCGTCAACACGTTCCTCGACCCAGGGGCGAACGCACAGGCGCCCGTCACTCGGGAGCTGGCCCGCAGCACCGAGGAGGAGAAGCGCAGCCAGATCGCGCGCCTGCGGGCGTTCCAGGATCGCCATGCCCAGGGCCGGCCCGCGGCGCTGGCCCGGCTTCGGGCTGCGGCGCTGGCGGGCGACAACCTGTTCGCCGTGCTGATGGACGTCGTGCGGCTGTGCTCGCTGGGCGAGATCACCGAGGCGCTGTTCGAAGTCGGGGGGCGCTACCGCCGCAACGTGTAGCGGCCCCGCACCTACCTCAGTCGACGGAGATGCGGGCCATGAGGTCCGCCTTCTGCTCCTCGAAGTCTTCGAAGCTGATCTTCTTGTCGTCGAAGAGGCGGTGGATCTCCTCCACCCGCTTCAGGAGCTCGCCGGCCGACAGCTCGATACCCGGCTCCGCGGGGGCCAGCGGCGCCAGCTCGTCGGTCTCCTCATCGGTGCCCTTGTCGAGGCGCTTCTCGCGCTTGGCGGCCTGCTTGGCCTTCTTCGCTCGGTCGCGCTGGAGCTTCTCGAAGCTCGTCCGCTGTGCGGCCATGGGTACTTCCTTTCCTCTGACCCCGACTGGCACGGCGGCCGGCGGGGTCTTGGCATGACGGAGCCGCCGGCACGGGTGCCGGCGGCTCCGATCACACGGATTCGGGACTAGATGACCCGGACGTTCTGGGCTTCCTCGCCCTTGCGACCCGGCGCCACGTCGAACTCGACGCGCTGACCCTCGTCGAGGGTCTTGTAGCCAGATCCCTGGATGTTTGAGAAGTGGACGAACACGTCGTCGCCTTGCTCACGGGAGATGAAGCCGAAGCCCTTCTCGTTGTTGAAGAACTTCACGGTTCCAGTTGCCACGTTGTTTCTACCTATCTGCATTGCAAGCAAGTCCGACTGACTTCCCTGTTCGAATGACCATCTTAGAGCCTGACCGCAGCGAACGCGACATCACCGGCTGACAGACTGCACGGATGCCTACGCTGCCAGTGGTCCTCCGGACGCGTGGGCTGACCAAGCGCTACCCCGGCGTCACCGCTGTCGACGGGCTCGATCTCGACGTGCCGGCGGGACGGGTCGGCCTGGTGGGCGCCAACGGTGCCGGCAAGACGACCCTCTTCCGGATGATGCTCGGGCTCAGCCACCCCACGGAGGGCTCGATCGAGGTGTGCGGCATCGACGTCGCCAGCAACCCGATCGGCGTTCGCGCTCGGCTGGGCTACATGCCCGAGCACGACTGCCTGCCGCTTGACCAGACAGCGGCCGACGTCGTGTCCACCCTCGCCGAGCTCAGCGGTCTCCCGCCCCGCGCCGCCCGCCAGCGCGCCTCGGACGTGCTCGACTTGGTGGGGCTGGACGAGGCTCGGTTCCGACCCATCGGCGGCTTCTCCACCGGCATGCGCCAGCGCGCCAAGCTGGCCCAGGCGATCGCGGCCGACCCGGAGCTGGTGCTCCTCGACGAACCCACGGCCGGTCTCGACCCGATGGGACGCGAGGAGATGCTCGCCCTCGTCGCCCGCCTCGGCGGCATGGGCATCTCCGTGCTCTTGGCCACCCACCTCCTCGACGACGTCCAGCAGGTGTGCGACCACGTGGTGATGCTCGACGGAGGCCGCCTCGTGGTGTCCAGCGCCACCGGCTCCCTCCTGGAGCGCACCGGCGTGCTGAGCGTCGACGTGGGTGCCGACCCAGCCCCCCTCGTCGCCCGGCTCGCCGAGCAGGGCCTCGCCTCAGCGGTGGAGGCAGGACTGGTAGCGGTGCAGGTACGGGGCGACGACGACATCGACCTGGTTCGTGACGCGGTGGCCGAGCTGAGGCTGCCACTCCACCGCATGACCACGCGCCGGACCTCTCTCGACGACGTGTTCCTCGATCGGGCTGGGCACAGCTGATGGCCGGGGCGGTGTACGACCGGGGCTACCGGCCGTATGAGGGCGAGCGCGGGGGGCGGTCAGCGGCACGCGCCGCCTTGTTCCGCGCCTCGGTGCGCCGCGCCCTCGGCCTGCGACGACCGTGGCGGCAGAAGGTGGCCCCGTCGCTCCTGCTGGCCATCACGGTCGTGCCCGCCATCGTGAACGTCGGCGTGACCTACCTCACGCGGGATTCGATCGCGTCGGACATCCCGTTCATCACCTACCGCGAGTACGTCGGGGTCTCCAACGCCCTCCTCGTGTTCGTAGCCCTGACTGCGCCCGACATCGTGTGCCCCGACCGCCGGCAGCGAGTGCTCCCCCTCCTGTTCGCTCGGCCGCTCACCGGCATCGATTACGTGGTCGCCAAGGTCGGCGCGGTGTTCGCCATCCTGTTCGCCTTCTCCTTCCTGCCCCAGGTGGTGCTCTTCATAGGACAGATGCTGGTGAGCCAGGACGGCGCCTTGAACTACGCGCGGGACACCGCCGAGGTGCTCTGGCAGGTACCCATCGCTGTCGCGCTGCTGTCGATCTACTACGCCTCGGTCGGCGTGGCAGTGGCGTCGCTGACGACTCGACGGATCATCGGGGGGGCATCGATCATCGGCCTCTTCCTGGTCTCGTCGATCGTCGCGGGAGTGCTCGTCGGCCCCGACGTTCGGGAGAGCTCCCGGTTCGCCGCCCGGTCGGCCCCGTCCGCCGCCCCGCTGCTCGACCTCCTGTCGCTCCCACTCCAGCTGCGCGACCTCGTGTTCCTCGGCCATGTCGGCCGGGACGATCCCATGTCGGGACTGGCCAACGGTGGCCTCTACGCCGTCCTCGTCTTCGTGGGCGTGGTGGTCGCGGCCCTGGTCACCCTCATGGTCCGCTACGACGAGGTGGAGCGATGACCGCGCCCGGCCTGCCGCCGCCTCCGCCACCGCCTCCGTCGGCCCTCGACCCCGCCTTCGTGGCCAACGCCACCGTCACCGCGACCGAGGTGTCGGTCTGGTTCGGGCAGAAGGTGGCCCTGTCGGAGCTCAGCTGCTCGTTCGGCCCCGGCGTCACCGGCCTGCTCGGGCCCAACGGAGCCGGGAAGACCACCCTGATGCGAGCCATCACCGGGCTCATCCCGGTGAACCAGGGCCAGGTCCTGGTCAGCGGCCGGTCCCCGCGCCAGGACCGTGAGGTCCACCGGGGCCTGGCCCTCGTGCCGGAGGACGAGTCGGTTCCGGGCGGGCTCAGCCCCCGCCAGCTGTGCGCCTACGTAGCCGACCTCCACGGCATCGCCGACCGCGCCGTGGTGGAGTGGGCGCTCCACACCGTCGACCTGGAGCCCGTGGCCGACCGGAGCATGGACGGCTTCAGCAAGGGCATGCGCCAGCGCAGCAAGGTCGCCGCCGCGCTCGTCAAGAACCCCCTGGTGCTGGTGCTCGATGAGCCGCTCAACGGAGCAGATCCCGTGCAGCGCCTCCGCCTCATCGAGCTGTTTCGCCAGCTCGCTGCCGAGGGCCGCACCGTGATCGTGAGCTCGCATGTGCTCCACGAGGTGGAGTCCATGGCCGAGCGGGTGATCGTGATCGTGCGGGGTCGGCTGGCCGCTGCCGGTGGTCGCCACGCGATCCGCGATGCGATGGACGACGTGCCCCGCCAGGTGCTCGTGCGCGCCTCGGACAACCGCAGGCTCGCAGCCGCCCTCCTCGAGAGCGAGGTCGTGGCGGGCGTCAACCTCACTGGCGAAGACCTCGTGATCTCCACCACGCGGGCCAAGGAGCTGGCCGTGCTCCTCCCGCAGACGGCACGCGACCTCGCGGTGCACCTCGCCGAGGTGCGCCCCCTCGACGACTCGCTCGAGAGTCTCTTCCGAGAGCTGGTGCGATGACGACCGCCACGACCGGTCGGGCCCGGTCCCCCCTGCTGTCCATCGTCATCTACACGCTCCGTGCCTGCCTTCCCCGCAAGCGCTGGCTCGGCATCGCCATCCCGGCGGCTGCATCCCTGCTGTTCGGCTTCATCGCCTCGACAGTGGACGACACCGCCACGAGCGCCTTCGCCAGCGTGGCCTCCAACGCTCTGTTCAGCCTGGTGCTGCCCGTGACCTGCCTGGTGATCGGCGACGCCGTGCTGGGCGCCGAGATGCGGTCGGGAGCGTTCGCCTTCACCTGGCTGACCCCCGTGCCCACCTGGAAGATCGCCGTCGGCCGCTGGCTGGGCGGCACGATCGCCGCCGCCGGGAGCCTGGCCATCGCCTTCGCGCTCGCCGCGGTCGTGGCCGGGGCCAGCGAGAGCGCTGGCGCAGTGGCCCTCGCCGGGGTCTTCGGCGCCCAGGCCTATGTGGCCGTGTTCATCGCCATCGGCTGCACCACGAGGCGGGCAGCCGTCTGGTCACTGGCCTTCGTCTTCCTCGTCGAGCGCCTGCTGGGCGCGGCCCTCGCGGGCATCGCACAGCTGAGCCCCTCCTGGGAGGCGAGGGCTGCCTTCATCGGCCTCAGCCATGCCCGAGACGACTTCGTCCGTGAGGGGATTCCCCACGGCAGCGCCGCGCTCGTCCGCCTGAGCGTCATCAGCGCCGTGGCCCTCGTGCTCGCCAGCACGCGCCTGCGCCACCTCCGTCTCACCGGCAGTGCTGACTAGACGATCTGGCTCGCTAGCTCGTCGCCGGGGCGCAACGAGCTGGCGCTCTTGACGGCTGGCCAACACCGCGCCGCCGACGACGAGCGACACGCCGACCAGAGCCAGCCTCGCGACGTCGTCGTGCTTGACGATGACGCCGAGGAACAGCGACACGACCGGAATCATGTAGGTGATGAACGACGCTCGGGTGGGTCCGACCCGGCCCACGAGCGCACCCATGAGCAGGTAGGCGACCCCCGTGCCGACCACGCCCAGCACGGTGACGGCCATGATCGGGCGCAGCTCGAGGCGCGAATCAGGAAGGCTGGCCAAGCCGAAGGGAAGAGTCCACAGCGTGGCCAGCCCCAGCATCCTGGCCATCACGGCCCGGGAGCCGTAACGAGCTTGCAGCGGGGTCGCCAGGTTGATGGCCAGGCCGTAGCAGACGGTGGCCAGCAGCACGAGCAGCACGCCGAGCGCCTGCGACGAACCCTCGCTCAGGCTGGGCAGGCTGATGAGCACCACCCCGAGGAAGCCCGCGCCGAGGCCGAGGAGCTGCGGGCCGGTGGTGCGGCGCCTGAAGAACGCCAGCGCGAACACCGCGGTGAACATCGGCGTGGCGCCGTTCAGCAGCCCGGCCACCGCGGAGTTGATGTGCTGCTCCGCCAGGGGGAACAGCGTGAAGGGCACCCCAACCCAGATCACCGACACCGCGAGCATGCGGGGCCGGTCCTCAGGTCGGAGGTGCACCCGGGAGCCCGGCAGCAGACCCAAGGTGAGCGCTCCGAGGCCAACCCGCACCACCGTCACCACACCGGGCTCGAGACTCTCGAGACCGACCGCGATGAACAGGAACGACGCGCCCCAGATGAGCCCGATGGCGGAGAAGACTGCCCAGTCCGACTGCGAGAACGCCGCCGTCGTCCCCCCCGGTGCGGTGGGGGCGGAAGGGACCACGGCCCCGGACGATAGCGGCGGACCCACGTCGCCAGCGGGCGCCGGTAGCATGTCGCCCATCGAACGCAGGCGAGAGTTCAAGCCTGCGGTCCTCGAGGTGCGGGCGGCGAGGGAGTTCGTTGCCGACGCGCTCGCGACCGCCGGCTATCAGGGGGATGTCGACGACGTGCTGCTGCTCGTGAGCGAGCTGGCCACCAACGCGGTGCGACACGCTCGCACGCGCTTCGATCTCATCATCGACGCCCGCCGCGAAGGTGTTCGCGTCACGGTGGTCGACGACGCGGGTGAGCAGGCACCCCGTGTGGGACAACCGACCCCGGACGATACCGCTGGCCGCGGCCTGCTGATCGTCGACCGACTCGCCGAGACCTGGGGCAGCACGGTCGTCGGCCCCGGTCGCAAGGCGGTGTGGTTCACCCTTCCCTGACCGCGTCCGCCTCAGACGATGATGCGCTCGTGGGGAGGCTGCACCCCAACGACGGCCATGGCCCGGCCGAGGCCGAGGAACATCCCGCAGCAGATGATGAGGTCGGCCAGCTCGTCCTCCGCGAAGTGCGGCCGCAGGCGCGCCCAGAAGGCGTCGTCCATCGATTGGTGGTCGAGGGCGAACCGCTGGGCGAACTCAGCGGCGAGGGCCTCCCGAGGGCTCAGGACCTCACTCGTGGACCAGCTCGCCACCTCGGCGTAGAAGCCGTCGTCAACCTGGTGGAGGCCGGCGTCCTTGGCGCGGGTGTCCTGACAGACCGCGCAGTCGTTGATGAGGGCGATCGTCCACCTCGCTGCCTCCCGCTCGCGCAGAGCGAGGGTCGTGTTGCCGTACACCGCCTCGGAGAAGCGGCCCATGCCGATGGCCATCTCCGTGCGGTGGAGCGCCCAGTCGACGTGCTCGCCCATGCCGCTCGGCGGCGGTAGCTCGATCCGTGCCATCGGAGGAGCCTAGGCCCTCGCCTCGATCTCCTCCGGGGGGCGAACATCATGGAAGAGGCGGAGCAGCGAGAGGTCGTAGATCGCCTTCAGCCCGCCGGCCAGGAGGAGCGGCCATCCGAAGCTGGAGCGCTCCAGCAGCCAACCGGCCGCCACCGGTGGCAGCGCCGAGGCCAGGCTTCGGGGCACGTTGGTGATGCTGGCCGCCGCCGCGCGCTCCTCAGGGTCGACGACGGCCATGACGTACGAGGTGCGGGCCGGGACATCCATCTGCGAGAGAAGGGCCCGGGCGAGGAGGCAGGCCACCGCCAGGGGTGCGGTCGGCATCACCGCGGCTGCCATAAGGAGCGCGTTGGCGGGGAGATGCGTGAACACCATCGTGCGAATCAGCCCGATGCGGGCCGCCAGCTTGGGAGCCAGGAGCGCCGAGCTGGCCGACAGCAGCCCGCTCCAGAAGAACACGGCCCCTGCCGTCGCTGTGGACAGATCGAACCGGAGCGCCAACCAGAGCACGAGGACC
>DAIQBC010000124.1:0-8052 GCA_036781345.1 Acidimicrobiales bacterium
GACGCGGTCGGCGCCCAGCTCGCTCACCAGCGAGGCGTGGCCGGCGCTGGTCACCCCCGTGACGGCGGCGCCGAAGTGCTTGGCCAGCTGCACGGCGTTCGTGCCGATCGCACCCGAGGCGCCGTTGATGAGCACGGAGCTGCCGGGCCCCACCGACCCCTTGTGCCGCAGGAAGTGCAGGGCCGCGGTGCCGCCGAAGAGCAGCCCGGCAGCGTCCTCGTGCGTCACCCCGGGGGGCTTGCCGGTCACCCTCTTCGCGGCCACGGCGAGGTGCTCGGCGTGCGCGCCCATCCGGACGCCGGTCATGCCGCACACCTCGTCGCCGGGCGCGAAGCCGTTCACCCGAGCGCCCACCGTCTCGACGACGCCGGAGAAGGTGCCGCCCAGGATCGACCGGCGGGGCCGGGTGAGGCCGAAGGCCAGGCGCGCGGGGATCCCGAACCCCGGAGGGAACCGGGCCGCCCGGATGCGGGCGTCACCCGACGTGACAGCGGCGGCGTGCACGCGGACCAGGACGTCGTCGGCACCTGGGTCGAGGCAGGGAACGTCCGCGATGCGGACGACCTCGGGTGCGCCGTACCGGTCGACCACTGCTGCGCGCATCGTCCTTCTCCCCACCACGTGCCCCCACGAGACCGCCACCCTACGCTCGCCTGCCCACCACGACGCGAGGGGACACGGCCGCAGTGGGTGCAAGGGTCCTTCGACCCTATTCGTCCCCATGTGCTCTGCTCCAAAGTGAGGACATGCCTGCAATCGTGGAAGCGGTCGGCATCCAGAAGGCCTACGACACCGGCACCGTCCAGGTTGCCGCCCTGAACGGTGTGGACCTGGTGGTGCAGCAGGGCGAGATGGTGTCGATCATGGGACCGTCCGGATGCGGCAAGACCACCCTCCTCAACTGCCTCTCGGGCCTCGACCAGTACGACTCGGGGGACGTGATCATCGAGGGCACGTCGCTCACCGCCATGTCCGACCGGCAGCGCACTGACTACCGCGCCCAGCGCATGGGGTTCGTGTTCCAGTTCTACAACCTCATGCCGGTGCTGACCGCCGTCGAGAACGTGGAGCTCCCGCTCCTGGTCGGCCGCGTGCCGCAGAAGGAGGCCCGCACCAGAGCGGTCGCCGCCCTGGAGATGGTGGGCGTCGGACATCGGGCGTCGAACCTGCCCGAGGAGCTCTCCGGCGGCGAGCGCCAGCGCGTCACCATCGCCCGGTCGCTCGTGAACGAACCCGCCATCGTGTGGGCCGACGAGCCCACCGGTGACCTCGACAGCGAGAAGGCCCGCGACGTGGTGGACCTCATGCGCAAGCTCAACCAGGAGGCAGGCCTGACCTTCGTCATCGTCACCCACGACATTGCCGTGGGACGCGCGACCGATCGCATCGTGCGCATGCTCGACGGCCGCATCACCGAGGAGCTGGAGGTGGCCGGTGTTCGCCCGGGTCACGCTGCTTGAGATCGACACGTTGCGGGTCAGCGTGGACGACGCCCTGAAGCTCTTCGAGGAGGGCGTGATGCCCGGACTGCGCGACCAGCCCGGGTACCTCGGCGTGTACGCGATGGCAACACCCGACGGCAAGGCGCTGCTGATGAGCTTCTGGGAGAGCGCCGCCCAGGCCGAGACGACCGAGAACACCTGGTACACGGGTGTGCTCGAGGAGTACATGACCATCTTCCGCAGCCAACCTGGGCGCGAGAGCTACGACGTCCGGCTCGCCGAGCCACCGCCAATGCCTGACTAGGGAGGACCGCCGTGCAGAGCGTCTTCGGGCTCCCCGCCAATCAGCTGGCCTTCGTGCTCATGGTGCTGGTCGTTGCGGTGGCGGGGGTCGTGACGATCCTCGCCCTCCGCAACATCGTCTTCCTCAAGATGGGCCTCCGGAGCATCGCCCGGCGACGGGCCCGCACTGCCCTGATCATCGTGGGCCTGATGCTGGGCACGGCGATCATCGCATCGTCGCTGCTCACGGGCGACACCATGGGGCGGACCGTGCGCGCGTCGGTGCTCGACTCGCTCGGGCACAGCGACGAGTACGTCACGGCAGCGGGACCGTCCTCCGCCTTGGACGCCTCCTTCGTCGTGTCGACCGCCAAGCCGTACTTCGACAGCCGCGCGGCGATGACCGCTGTCGACAACGCGGTCGCCGGTAGCGGCCTCGTCGACGGCACCGCTCCAGCGATCATCGAGCAGGTCGCCGCCCAGAACCCCACCGGCCGGCGCACCGAACCCCGCCTCACGCTCTTCGCCTCCGACCCCGACCGGCTCGGACCCTTCGAGCTCACCGCGGTGGCCCGAGCCGGCCCCGGCGAGGCACTGCTGAACGAGGACGCCGCCACGGAGCTCGACGCCAAGGTCGGTGACACGATCATGCTCCTCGCCGGCGCGACCCCCGTCGAGGTGCGCGTCGCGGCCATCGGCTCCTACCCCGGCGCCGGCAGCGACGGGCCAACGGCGTTGATGTCGCTCGATACCGCTCACTCGCTGTTCGGCAAGGACGGCGAGGTCAACCACGTGATGGTGTCGAACACCGGCGGTGAGACCTCGGGCGCGGCAGAATCGGACGAGGTCGTCGCGCTGCTCGAGGGCTCGCTCGAGCCGATCGGCTTGACGATCCAGCCCGTCAAGCAGGACGGGCTCGAGGCTGCCGACGCGCAAGGCAACGCCGTCATGTCGCTGTTCACGACCTTCGGCACCTTCTCGATGGCGGCGGGGATCCTCTTGATCTTCCTGATCTTCGTCATGCTCGCCGCCGAACGGCGCTCGGAGATGGGCATGGCAAGGGCGATCGGCACTCGGCGCGGCCATCTCGTGCAGACGTTCATGTTCGAGGGCGCGGTCTACGACCTGGCGGCGGCCGCCGTGGGCGCCACCCTCGGCATCGCCTTCGCATGGGTGATGGTGCGAGTGAGCGAGCAGGCGTTCTCCACCGCCGAGGACAGCGTCGACTTCCGCTTTGCCGTGCGGCCCCAGAGCCTGGTGATCGCCTACGGCCTCGGCGTGCTGCTGACCTTCCTCGTGGTCTCGCTGTCGGCCTGGCGGGTCAGCCGGCTCAACATCGTCAGTGCCATCCGTTCGACACCCGAGCCGAGGGCGCAAGGTCGTCGATGGGTCCGCTTCGGGTTCCCCCTTGTCGGCATCCTGCTGGGGGTGCTGCTCATCAGCGGCGGGATCAGCGCCAAGCAGTTCCTCCCGTGGAACCTCGGCGTGTCGCTCCTGATCGTGTCGATCGTGCCGCTTCTCCGACTCGTCGGGTTGCCGGACCGGATCGCCTTCACGGCCGCTGGACTCGCCCTCGTCGTCTGGTGGCTGCTGCCCCTTGACACCTTCGACAGCACGCTTGGCGAGATGGAGATGAACTTCTCCATCTGGGTCGTCGGCGGGTTGCTCATCGTCGTCGGCGCCACCTGGCTCGTGACCTACAACGCCGATGTCCTGCTGGGCGGGGTGCAGGCGTTCTCGTCGCGCCTCGCATCGCTCGCCCCCGTGATGAAGATGGCCGTCACGTATCCCCTACGGGATCGCTTCCGCACCGGCGTGACGCTCGCCATGTTCACCCTCGTCGTCTTCACCCTCGTCACGGGCACCACGATCTCCTTGGCGTTCATCAACGCGTTGGACGATCCCGAGACGTTCGGTGGCGGGTACGACGTCCGGGCGTCGACCGCGCCGGCACTGGCGATCGACGACCTGCGCGCCCAGCTGCCCCCGGAGGTCGCCGCCCAGGTCGAGGCCATGGGGGCGCAGTCGTTCGTGCCCCTCGATGCCTCCCAGGACGGCACCGACACCGAACCCGCCACCTACCCGGTGCGAGGCCTCGACGACGGGTTCCTCGACACGAACCACTACGAGCTGGCGACGATGGCCACCGGCTACCAGTCCTCCGAGGAGGTGTGGCAAGCGCTGCGCAACGACCCTGCACTCGCCGTCGTCGACCCCTACGTCGTGCCCCGCCGGCAGAACTGGGGTGCCGGGGTGCTTCCCGACTTCCAGCTCACCGGCTTCTACGTCGAGGACCCCTCCTTCGACCCGGTGCCCGTGACGGTCAGCGACCCGCAGACCGGCGTCGAGCTCGACCTCACGGTCATCGGTGTGCTCCGCGACAGCATCCCCTTCGAGATGGCTGGGATCTCGGTGTCGCAGGAGGCACTGTCAGGCTTCGGTGACCGTGCCGCGCCCACCATGTACCACCTGGCGCTCGCACCGGGTGCGGACGCGGAGAGCGTCGTCCGCGAGCTGGAGTCGACCTTCCTCGCCAACGGCATGGAGGCCGAGACCTACCAGCGCGCGCTCGACGACGCCGTCGGAGGCTCCCTGACCTTCAACCGGCTGGTGCAGGGGTTCATGGGTCTCGGGCTGTTCGTCGGCGTCGCCGCCCTCGGCGTCATCAGCGCCCGCGCCGTGGTCGAGCGGCGGCAACAGATCGGGGTGCTGCGAGCCATCGGCTTCCAGCCCGAGATGATCCGCCGGACGCTGTTGCTCGAGTCGACGTTCATCTCCGGCACTGCGATCGTCGTCGGCACCGTCCTCGGACTGGTGATGTCGTACAACGTCATCGCCAACTCGGCCAAGCAAGCCAGCTATGCCGCGCTCGGCTTCGGCGTGCCGTGGCTGAGCCTGGCCGTCGTCTTCGGTGTGGTCTACCTCGCCGCATTGGCGGCGACGCTGGCGCCCGCCATCCGTGCATCCCACGTCTACCCGGCCGAGGCGCTGCGCTACCAGTGAGGTCAGCTCGGGTCGTCGGCGTCCCACGCCACCGATCCCGAGAGCCAGTGAGTCACGGGCTCCTCCTGGTCGTTGGCGAGGGCCTTGGCCTTGGCCCGGTCCTGCATCGTGGCCACCAGCAGCTGGCCGTCGTCGGTGGGCACGTAGTACACGACCAACTGCGCGGGGCCGTCGGCGCGCCGCGCGCAGGCGAGCACGCACGTGCGGTGCGTCTCGACGAACCGACGGCGCTCCGAGGGGAGCATGTCTCGGTCCGTCGGAACCTCGAAGGGCGTGTGGGACAGGGGCATCAGTGCCATGGGCGGACCTCGAGTCGGTGGGTCGGGTGGTGCGCCCTGCGCATCATGGCCGATGATCGGGGCCCGAGAACGGAGCAGCAGGCATGGTCGACGTGGTCGTCGTGGGAGCGGGGCTGGCCGGGCTGGCCTGTGCCCAGGATCTCAGCCGGGCGGGGATCGACTGCCAGGTGCTCGAGGCGTCGGACGGGGTCGGTGGCCGAGTGCGCACTGACGAGGTCGACGGCTTCCGACTCGACCGCGGCTTCCAGATCCTGCTCACCGCCTACCCGCAGGTGCAGGAGCGCCTCGACGTCGGCGCCCTCGACCTGCAGCTCTTCGAGCCCGGCGCGGTGGTGCGCGTGGGGGATGCGTTCCACACCGTCGGTGATCCGCTGCGGCGGCCGGGCCAGATCCCGCGCACCGTGGCCGCGCCGATCGGCTCCCTGGCCGACAAGCTCCGCCTGGCCCGGCTGATCCTCGACGTGCGCCGGGGCAGCGTGCCCGACCTCCTGCGCCGACCCGATGCCACCACCGCAGCCCGGCTGGCCGAGGCGGGGTTCTCGGGTCGGATGATCGAGTCGTTCTGGCGGCCGCTGTTCTCGGGCATCCAGCTCGACCCCGATCTAGAGGTGTCGCGCCGGCGCTTCGACGTGATCCTGCGCATGCTGGCGGTCGGCGCCACCGGTGTGCCCCGGCTGGGCATGGGCGCCATCCCGGCGCAGATGGCCGCCACCCTCCCGCTGGGCACGGTGCGCCTCGGGGCACCGGTCGATCGCGTGGACGAGGCCAGCGCCGTGCTGGACGGCGGCGAGCGCGTCGAGGCGCGGGCTGTCGTCGTCGCCACCGAGGGACCGGCCGCCCACCGGCTGCTCGGCCAGCGCGTGCCGGATCCCGGGTCGCGGGCGGCAGGGTGCTGCTGGTTCGCCACCGCCCGCCCGCCCCTGCAGGGACGGACGCTGATCCTCGACGGCGACCAGAGCGGCCCGGCCAAGAACGTCGCCGTGATGAGCGAGGTGGCGCCGTCCTACGCGCCGGCGGGCCGGACGCTCCTCGCGGCGGCAGTGCCCGGACCCGAGGCCCTCGACCCCACGATCACGACGCGCGTGCGCGAGCAGCTCGCCCGCTGGTTCGGCTCGACCACCGCCGATTGGGAGCACCTGCGCACCGACGTGATCCCCCACGGACAGCCCGCTCAGAGCCCACCCCTGCACCCGAAGCAGCGGGTGGCCCTCGGCGGCGCGCTGTTCGTGTGCGGTGACCACCGCGACACGGCGTCGATCCAAGGTGCCATGTTCAGCGGCGAGCGCACCGCCGCCGCCGTCCGCCGCCACCTCGCCGGCACCCGCGCGCCCTCGTAGCGCCCAGGGGCGGGTCAGCCCCCCGACGTGGCGCGCCAGCCGGGCGGCGGGTCTTCGCCGACCAGGCCGTCGATCGCCTCGCGCAGCAGGTCGGCATGGCCGGTGTGGCGGCCGTACTCCTCTATGAGGTCGCACACGAGCCGGCGCAGGCTGGCGTGGTGACCATCGCCGTCGGAGACGTGGGCGAGCTGGTCGAGCCCGCCCTCGGCGAGCGCCGCGTCGAGCCTCGCTCGGGAGCGCGCGACCGCGCCGTCCCAGAGCGCGTAGAGCTGAGCCGGGGTGTCGCCCGCCGCCGAGGTGAACGGCCACTCGTGCTCGTCCCACTCGGCTGCGTCCCACGGCTCGCCGATCGGCTCGCCGCTCAGCTTGATGGTGAACATGTAGTCCTCCACCACGGCCAGGTGCTTGAGCAGGCCGCCGATGGTCAGCGTGGAGGCGCCGATGCGCTTCTGCAAGCCGGCCTCGTCGAGGCCATCAGCCTTCCAGCGGAACGTGGCGCGCAGCCGCTCGAGCGCTCCGACGAGGTGCTCGACCTCCGTGCCGGCGAGCGGCGGCTCCCAGGGTGAGTCGGACTCGGTCATCCCGGAGACGATAGGCACTGATTCCGGCGTCACGTCCCGACCACCAGCGGCTGAGGATGGCAACCCACGCGGCGGGTCCGCCGACGGTGTGGGTGCTCGGCCTCGGAACCCCTACTCGCCCGTCTCCCCGTCGACCGACTCCCGCAGGAGGTCGGCGTGACCGTTGTGGCGGGCGTACTCCTCGATCATGTGGACGAGGATCCAGCGCAGGCTGGGTGCGGTCCCGTTGTCCCAGGGCCGGCGCGCGGGCCGCCCGAGTCCGCCGTCGGCCATCGCCTCGGTCACCAGGGCCCGGGAGCGGATGACGGCGTCCTGCCAGAGCGCACGGAGCTGCTCGGGGGTGTCCGCGGCAGCCGAGTGCCACTCCCAGTCGCGGTCTGCCTCCCAGTCCGCCGCCGCCCAGGGAGGACTCGGGTCGTGCCCGTGCAGCCGCTCCGAGAACCAGTAGTCCTCGACGTAGGCCATGTGCTTGAGGATCCCGCCCAGGGTCATCGTCGAGCGACCGACCGTGGCGTCGAGGCCCGTCGCATCGAGCCCGGCGCACTTCCAGGCCAGCGTGGCCCGCTGGTAGTCGAGGAAGCCCACCAGCGTGGCGAGCTCGTCGCCCCCGAGGGGCGGTTCGGGGCGGCCGTGGTCGTCGAGCTCGGTCATGACCAGCGACGGTATCGGGCCCGATACCGTCAGCCCCCGATGTCGCCCGCCGGCGGCGGCTGGGACTGGAGGACGATCGATGCTCGAGATGCGCCCGTCGTGCGAGCACTGCGGCGCCGACCTGCCGATGGATGCGGCCCATGCCCGGAGCTGCACCTTCGAGTGCACGTTCTGCGCGGCGTGCGCCCGCGACCTGCTCGGCGACGTGTGCCCCAACTGCAGCGGTGAGCTGCTCCCCCGGCCGATGCGCCCCGCCGCCCTGTGGGAGGTGGCGCCGGCCTCCACCGAACGGGTCGAGGCACCGGTCGACCTCGACGCCCACCCCGACCGGCTCGCCACCCGGCCGATCGACGGCGACCACCCTGGCGTCGCCCTGCGCCGCTACGCACGGGCGTGGCTGGCCGGCGACCTCGACACGGTGATCGCCAGCTACGACGACGGGTTCGTGCTGCACTAC
>DAIQBC010000125.1:0-7976 GCA_036781345.1 Acidimicrobiales bacterium
GCGAGGCCGAGTGGGACGCCGTGATCAAGGTGCACCTCAAGGGCACCTTCGCCCCATCTCGACACGCCGCCGCGTACTGGCGCGAGCGCTCCAAAGCCGGCGAGACCAATGACGGCCGGATCATCAACACATCATCGCCGTCGGGCATCTACGGCAACGTCGGGCAGACGAACTACGGCGCCGCCAAGGCCGGGATCGCCAGCTTCACGATCATCGCGGCCAAGGAGCTGGGTCGCTACGGCGTCACGGTCAATGCCATCGCCCCAGCCGCACTCACCCGAATGACCGAAGGCCTGGGCATGGGGCAGGCGCCCGAGGAGATCAAGGAGCAGATGTCGCCCGCGCACATCGCTCCGATCGTCACCTGGCTGGCCAGTCCGGCCTCGGCCCACGTCACGGGTCGGGTCTTCGACGTCACCGGACGCATGATCTCGGTGAGCGAGGGCTGGCATCGTGGCCCTTCGATCGAGCTCCCCACGGACGACCCGGTGGAGCTGGGCCCCCAGATCTCCGAGCTGGTCGCACAGGCCCGCCCGAACGCCAACATGCAAGGTTACGACGAGACGTAGGAGCACCGCAGATGCCGATCAACCCCGATGCCGTGGGAACCAGGTCCGAGCCCGCCCGGCGAGCCTGGACCAGCAAGGACGCACTGATCTACGCCTTGGGAGTGGGAGCGGGCGCCGCCGACCCGCTCCAGGAGCTGGCCTTCACCACCGAGAACACCGGCGACACCCCGCAGCGGGCTCTGCCCACCATCGCCGTGGTGCTCGGCCCGATGGGGGGCGCCTTCGGCTCCATCGGATCGTTCAACCCGGCCATGCTGGTGCACGGCGAGCAGGGGATCACCTTGCACCGGGAGATCCCGGTCGAGGGCGAGCTCGAAGCCGTCAGCGAGATCACCGGGATCTACGACAAGGGCAAGGGTGCCGTCGTGGTCACCGAGAGCGCGGCCACCCTCGTGAGCACGGGCGAGGCGCTCTTCTCCACCCGGATGTCGGCCTACATCCGTGGTGAGGGCGGCTGGGGTGGCGACCGCGGTCCGTCCGGCACGCCCAACCAGGCCCCGGAGCGCGACCCTGAGCACACGGTCACGGTGCAGACACGCGCCGATCAGGCGCTCCTCTACCGCTTGTCCGGTGACCGGAACCCCCTGCACTCCGACCCCGCGTTCGCGGCCATGGGTGGCTTCGACCGTCCGATCCTGCACGGTCTGTGCACCTATGGCTTCACGGGTCGAGCGCTGCTCCATGCGCTGTGCGGGAGCGACCCTGCCCGCTTCACCGGCATGGATGCCCGGTTCTCGTCTCCGGTGCTGCCGGGTGAGAGCCTCACGGTCAAGGCGTGGGACGACGGCGACGGCAGTGCCGTGTTCCAGACCTGTGGGAGCGACGGGCGCGTCGTGATCGATGCTGGCCGGGTGACCTACACCGGCTGACGCCGTTGATCAGAACAGCGAGGTCTGGGCTCGCTCGATGCCACGCAGGGCGTCGTAGTCGACCTCGACGCACACGATCCCCCGCTCCGCGGCCAGCGCCTTCGCCTGCGGCTTGATGACCTGCGCGACGAACATGCCCCGCACCGGGCGCAACATGGGGTCGCGCTCCATGAACTCGAGGTAGCGGGCCAGCTGCTCCACGCCGTCGATCTCGCCCCGCCGCTTGATCTCCACGGCCACCGCACGACCCTCGGCGTCCCGACACAGCAGGTCGACCGGACCGATCTCGGTGCGGTGCTCCCGCCGCACCAGGACCATCCCCGCCTCGAGCTCGTGGCAGGCCGCCGCGAGGAGCTCCTGCAGGTGGGCCTCGACCCCGTCCTTCCGGAGGCCAGGATCGACGCCGAGGTCGTGGGCGCTGTCAGAGAGCACCTCCTCGATCGTGATGACGAGCCGCTCGCCCTGCGGGTTGGTCACCGACCATCGGCCATCACCCACGACGAGTCGGTTCGGCGCGTTCATCCAGTTGAGGGGCTTGTAGGCGCCGCCGTCGGCGTGGATGGCCACGCAGCCGTCCTGCTTCACCATGATCAACCGGGTGGCCATCGGGAGGTGGGCGGTGAGGCGCCCCTCGTAGTCCACCGAGCACCGGGCGATCACGAGGCGCATCAGTCATCCCCCCCGCTTCTGCAGACGCTCGCGGATGATCTCCCGGCGCGCCTGGAGATCCCGGTAGGTGATGCCCTCCACCGCTTCGTCGAGGCCGAAGCTGGCCTTCACCCCGGTGAGGTCGAGCTCGTAGCTGTCGCCGGTGCCCAGACCGAGCTCCTCCGCGATGCGCTCGCCATGGACGTTGGCGAAGTGCATCGACACGTTGCCGATCTCCCCCAGGATGTCGAGATCGGGGGCGAGCGTGGCCACGGCGCCGTCGAGGAACACGAGGTTCTTGATGAAGAGCATGAGCTCCTTGGGCATCCGGGCGCCGATGCCCAGGAGGGCCTTGATCGTCTTCTGGATCTCGTGCACGAGCTCGTCGGCCGACAGGGTGGTGGGGTCGACGATGGGTCGGTCGAGGCCGAGGTCCCTGATGACGGCGTCGAGATCGGTGTCGGCCGGGAGCGCGCCGAGGTCGCGTAGGGCGCCCAGCTGGCCATGCACGTCGTTGGCGGTGGCCGCCATGAGGAGGCGCAGGAAGGCCATGCGTCTCGGTTCTGACAAGCGGCCCACGATGCCGAAGTCGAGCAGGGCGGTGCGGCCGTCGGGCTGGACGAGCAGGTTTCCACCGTGAAGGTCACCGTGGAAGATGCCGTTGATCATGGCGCCTTCCATGAACCCGATCATTCCCGTCCGAACGACGGCCTCGGTGTCGACCCCCGCATCTCGCATTCCGGTCACGTCGTCGAACTTGAAGCCCTCCAGTCGCTCCATGACGAGCACTCGCGGCGTCACCAGCTCTGGATGGGGTCGCGGGATGACGTAGTCGCGCTGGCCCAGCTGGGCGAACGACCGGGCCACATCGAGCATGTTCTGGGCCTCGATGCGGAAGTCGAGCTCCTCGGTGATGGTCTCGGCGAACAGCTCGACGAGGGCGGGGGGGTTGGCCAGCGCCGCCACCGGGATCCGGCCGACCAGGAACGGCGCGAGCCATGCCATGACCCGGATGTCCTTGTGGACCAGCTCGCCCACCGTGGGGCGCTGCACCTTGACGACCACGTCTTCGCCGGTGCGCAGCGTGGCCCGATGCACCTGGGCGATGGACGCGGCCGCCAGCGGCTCGGGGAAGAAGCGCCGGAAGACCTCCTCGAGGGGTCGCCCGAGGTCCTCCTCCACCACGCGGCGCACCACGGCAAAGGGCTCTGGCGGCACCTGGTCACGACAGCGCTTGAACTCGGTCACCAGCTCCTCGGGGAAGATGCCCTCCCCCGAGCTGATGATCTGACCCATCTTGATGTACGTCGGACCGAGCCGTTCGGCCGCCAGTCGCAACCGGCGAGACAGGGCCGCCGTCGATGCGGATCCGCCGGCGCGTCGAGCGCCGAGGTACCACCCGGCGAGGGCGGCGCCGAGCACCCCGGTGGTGCGGATCACCCGTACCCCTGGCGGCAACCGGCCGGCCCGCGTGAGCGAGGGCAGCTCGTCGACGATCTGGGCGCGGAGCCCCGGGACCGCGTGGCGCCAGCGCATCCTCTCGGGCTCGACGCACCACGGAGGGTGCCCGCTGAAGCTCCCGAGGTCCAGATCTGTGGGGGTCATGCTCGGCGGAGTCTCGCGCACGCCGGTAAAGGCGCGATGGCGGTCGGACGATGCAGTACGGGTGGAGCCGTCCGAGGTGCGCGTGAAGACGGGCGCGCCCGTTGTGGCCCTGGCCATCGGGCTCGGCACGGCGCTCTACGTCAGCTACCTCTGGTTCTCACCCGGACCGGCCACCACTGTGACGGCGGTCAACGACCTCCTCCAGACTGCGGTGCCTCTCCTCGTTGCGGCGCCCACCCTCATTGCTGCCGCCCGGCGCTCGACGGGCCGCCAGCGCACTGCCTGGGGCCTGCTGGCTGCGGCTGCCATCAGCTGGGGGCTCGGCCAGGCCGTGTGGACCTGGTTCGAGGTGGTGCTCGACGAGCTCATGCCCTACCCGGGACCGGCGGACGTGGGCTACCTCGGCGCCGTTCCGCTCCTGGTGGCGGGGGTCCTCGTGTTCCCCTCGTCCTCGTTGCGGTCCATCGGGCGCGCTCGAGCGGTCCTCGACGGACTGCTGATCAGCGCCGCCCTGCTGTTCGCCAGCTACGGGAGCTTCCTGGGGACCATCTACGCGTCGAGCGAGGGTCGGCTGTTCGACCGGGTGCTGGCCCTCATCTACCCCGCGGCCGACCTGGTGACGGTGGCGGTCGTGCTGGCCGTGCTGGTCCGACGCGGCAACCGGTTGTCCGGGCCGTTGCCGCTCGTGGCGGCGGGAGCGGTGTCACTGGCCGTGGCCGACAGCGCCTTCGCCTACCTGGCTGCCGCGGGGTCCTACGGCGACAACCCCATCACCGACGTGGGCTGGCCACTCGGGTTCGCACTGCTGGCGGTCGCCGGCTGCAGCCGTGTCCCCCAATCGGCCGTCGAGGAGCGGATCGGTCAGCCCTCGCCGACCACCGGCCTCGTGCTGCTCTACCTGCCAATGGTGCCGGCGCTGGCGGTGTTCCTGACCCGAGGGATGTCTGGGCTCGCCTTCGGCTCCCTCCTCGGCGTCACCGGCTGCGTGCTCGGCGTGCTGCTGGTGGCCCGCCAGGTCGTGACGGTCCTCGAGAACCGCGATCTCACCGGGCACCTCGAACGGACGGTGGTGGAGCTGCGCGCTCGCGAGGGCCAGCTGCAGTTCCAGGCCTTCCATGACCCCCTCACCCTCCTTGCCAACCGGGCGCTGTTCCGTGATCGTCTCGGCCATGCCCTAGACCAGCGGCGCGACGAGCCTGTCGCGGTGCTCTTCGTCGACCTCGACGACTTCAAGACCGTCAATGACAGCCTGGGGCACGATGCTGGCGACCGCCTGCTGAGCGCGGTCGGCGAGCGGTTGCGGGCCTGTGTGCGCCTGGGTGACACGGTGGCCCGCATCGGTGGCGACGAGTTCGCCATCCTGGTCGAGGGGGAGCAGGCCACGGGTGATGCCGCCGTGTTGGCCCAGCGGGTGCTGGCCGCGCTGGAGGTCCCGTTCTCGTTGGCCGGACGCGACCTCAGGATCACCGCCAGCGTCGGTCTGGCCACCGGCCGGCACGGGACTGGCGAGTCCGTGCTGCAGGACGCCGACCTGGCCATGTACGCCGCGAAGGCCAACGGGAAGGGCCGGTTGGAGCTGTTCGAGCACAGCATGCGGACGACGGCCGTCGATCGCCTGGAGCTGGTCGCGGACGTTCACTCGGCGGTGGAGAAGGGCGAGTTCGTCGTGTACCTCCAGCCCATCATCGACCTCATGACCCTTGAGGTCGAGGGCCACGAGGCATTGGTGCGTTGGCAGCACCCGACCCGGGGACTGTTGGCGCCGGCTGCCTTCCTCGCGCTCGCCGACGAGACGGGCGCCATCGTGCCGATGGGTTGGTGGGTCCTCGAGCGCGCGTGTGAGATGGCCCAGACGTGGCCCGGCGGGCGCATCACCGTGAACATGGCCGCGCGCCAGGTGATCGATCCGACCGCCGCCGCGACGACAGCCGCCATCTTCGAGCGGACCGGCATCGATCCCGGTCGCGTCGTGCTCGAGATCACCGAGTCGGTGCTCATCGATGCCGACGCCATCGCCCCTCGGCTGCATGAGCTGCGGGCCCTCGGCCTCCAGCTGGCGATCGACGACTTCGGCACCGGCTACTCCTCCCTCAGCTACCTCACCCGTCTTCCTGTCGACATCGTCAAGATCGACCGGTCGTTCGTCGAGCGGCTCGGTGGGCCCCCAGGCGATGAGGTCCTCGTGCGGGCCGTCGTTCAGCTGGCGCGCAGCCTCGGGCTGCGATCCGTCGGCGAGGGGGTGGAGACGGCGGTCCAGCTGGAGCGGCTCCAGTCGTTCGGGTGCGATGCCGCACAGGGCTATCTCCTCGGACGACCGCAGCCCGAGCCCCGGTTCCACATCGCAGCCGTCCGCACCCCGCAACCGGTGGCCGAGCTGGTGGCCCGGCGGGCCTGACCGCTCAGTGGCCGAGGGCTTGTAGCACGGGACCGGCCAGGTCGGTGCGGCAGATCAGGAGATCGGGAAGCCACGGGTCGGCCTGGTTGTAGCGCAGGGCACTCCCGTCCAGCCGGCTCACGTGGAGGCCGGCCGCGGCGGCCACGGCGGCAGGCGCCGCGTTGTCCCACTCGTACTGCCCGCCCGCGTGGGCGTACACCTCGGCTTCGCCCAGCACCACCGCCATCGCCTTCGCGCCCGCCGACCCCATCGGCATCAGCTGACCGTCGAGCGCCTCCCGCAGGACCTGGGCCTGGGCGGGCGGACGGGTGCGGGAGACCAGGATGCGGGGTGGGCCGTCATGCGGGGAGGGTCGCGGAGCCGGGGGGTCGGTGGTGAGTGTGATGCCGCGCGCCGGGAGGGCGACCGCCCCCACGACGGCTTCGCCGGCGATGGTGAGCGCGACGTGCACGGCCCAATCGGTCCGCCCCGGTTCGCTGAACTCGCGAGTGCCGTCGACCGGGTCGATGATCCACACGCGGGTGGCGTCCAGGCGTCGCAGGTCGTCACGGCCCTCCTCAGATAGCACGGCGTCTGCGGGTGCCTCCCGGGCCAGGAGATCGAGCAGGAAGAGGTGAGAGAGCCGATCGCCTTCGTCGCCCATCCGGACCGGGTCGTGCCCGCTTGCGACCAGCTCGGCTCGCAGGTCGACGAGCAGCTGACCGGCCTCGGTGGCGGCTCGTGCCGCCAGGGCGTGGTCGGCGGCGGTCGGGGGGGTGGGGGGCACGCGGATTGCTTACCAGCCCAACCGAGATTTACCGTGATCAGCCAGATGTTGACCACGTACGAGCTCTCCCACCTTCGAGCCCTCGAAGCCGAGGCCATCCACATCATCCGTGAGGTGGCCGCGGAGTTCGAGCGACCGGGGCTGTTGTTCTCCGGCGGCAAGGACTCGATCGTCATGCTCCACCTGGCGGTGAAGGCCTTCCACCCTGGCAAGGTGCCGTTCCCTGTCATGCACGTGGACACCGGGCACAACTTCGACGAGGTGCTGGCCTTCCGCGACCACATGGTGGCGAAGGTCGGGGCCCGGTTGGTGGTGGCGAGCGTGCAGCACGACATCGACCAGGGCCGTTCCGTGGAGGACACGGGCCCTCGTGCGAGCCGCAACCGGCTGCAGACGACCACCCTCCTGCGGGCCATCGAGGAGCAGCGCTTCGATGCGGTGTTCGGGGGGGCCCGGCGCGACGAGGAGAAGGCCCGGGCCAAGGAGCGGGTGTTCAGCTTTCGGGACGACTTCGGCCAGTGGGACCCGAAGAACCAGCGCCCGGAGCTCTGGAACCTCTACAACGGACGCCACAGGCACGGCGAGCACATCCGCGTGTTCCCGCTGTCGAACTGGACCGAGCTCGACATCTGGCAGTACATCGCCGACGAAGCGATCGAGCTTCCATCGATCTACTTCGCCCACCACCGTCGCGTGTTCCAGCGGGACGGCATGTGGATGGCCGACTCGCCTCTGATCGCCCGTCTCGAAGGCGAGGAGGTGGAGGACCGCGTCGTGCGGTTCCGGACCGTTGGTGACATCACCTGCACGGGCGCGGTGGAGTCGTCCGCAGCCAGCCTCGAGCAGGTGATCGCCGAGATCGCCGCGACCCGGCTCACAGAGCGCGGCGCCACCCGCGCTGACGACCGCATCAGCGAGGCCGGCATGGAAGACCGCAAGCGAGAGGGCTACTTCTGATGACGTCGACGACGAACCGGAGGTTCGACGCCGAGCTGGTCGCGCTCCGGCCGACACGGCGGAGCCGGATCGGCCTGCGCACCGAGGGCGGCTTCTGATGGAGATGCTCCGGTTGGCCACGGCCGGCTCCGTCGACGACGGCAAGTCGACGCTCATCGGTCGGCTCC
>DAIQBC010000126.1:0-7937 GCA_036781345.1 Acidimicrobiales bacterium
CTGCTCTTCCTTGTCATCGTCCTGACCGTCTTCGCCTTCCAGGCCTTCGCCCAGATCGACATCCTCACCGAAGGTGGGCCGGCGAGGTCGACCGAGACGCTGGTGTTCAAGATCTTCCGGCACCAGCAGGGAGGAGCCGTCGGTGAGGGCTCGGTGATGGCGGTCGGCCTGTTCGCGATCACCTTCACCATCGCGCTCGGTCAGCTCATGCTGATCGAGCGGCGCGTCCACTATGGGAGCAGCCGCCGATGATCGGCCGGGACCGGCCCGGCAGCGGGGCCCGCCGACTCAGGAACCTCGGCTGGTACGTCTTCCTCAGCCTGCTCTCGCTGATCGTGCTGTTCCCGGTGTGGATGATCCTGATGCGCGCGCTGTCGCAGCCGATCGCCTACCTGACCGCGGGACAGCCCGCCCGGCCGGTCGACCCTGAGTGGGACGTGTTCAGCCGGGCCTTCACCCAGGGCGACCTCGGTCGCAAGCTGGTGATCTCGGCCGGGGTGACGGTGATCATCGCCGGAGCGCAAGTGGCCACCTCGGTGCTGGCGGCCTACGCGTTCGCCTTCCTGCGGTTCCCCTTCCGACGCACCGCGTTCGCGGTCTTCATGGCCACCCTGATGCTGCCCATCGAGGTGACGTTGATCGCCAACGTGGAGACGGTGCGGACCCTCGGGTGGTTGAACTCGCTGCAGGGTCTCACTGCCCCCTTCCTGGCCGCCGCCTTCGGCACCTTCCTGATCCGCCAGGGGTTCCTCGGTCTTCCGGATGACTTGCGCGACGCCGCCGAGCTCGACGGCTACGGCCACCTCGGGTTCCTGTGGCACGTGGCGGTCCCGGTCACTCGGCCGATCATCGCCTCGTTCACGGTCATCTCGGTGCTATCGGCCTGGAACCAGTACCTGTGGCCGAGGGCCATCGTGACCCGGGAGGCGTGGGACACCATCCAGATCGCTCTCCCCAAGTTCGCAGGCGAGAACATCAACGAGCTCAACTTGGGCTTCGCGGCGGCGATCATCGCTGCCCTACCCATCCTTGTGCTCCTCATCTTCTTCCAGCGTCACCTGATCCGCGGCCTGACTGCGGGTGCGGTCAAGGGATGACGTTCCGATCCGTAGACACCGAGGCCAGGAGCAACCATGACCCTCATGCACCGGATGACCCACCCCCTGCGCTTGCTCGCGATCGTGATGGTGGGAGCGCTGATCGCCACCGCCTGCGGGGGTGGTTCGAGCGACAGTGCGAGTAGCGGTGACGGACCGACCTGCCCTGTCGACGCCCTCGACGACGCGGACGGTCCCGTGGAGATCACCCTCTGGCACACGTACGTCGGGCTGACCAACCGGACGCTCATCAAGCTGGCTGACGACTACAACGCATCGCAGGACCGCGTGAAGGTGCGGGTGGAGAACCAGGGCGCCGCCTACGAGGAGCTGCTCCGCAAGTACCGGCAGGGCATCCCGAGCGGCGACCTGCCGGCCATCGGGGTCATGGAGGACACCACCACGCAGTTCCTGGCCGACTCCGGCACCATCATCCCGGGAGGGGTGTGCGCCAAGGCGGACGGCTACACGGGCTACGACGACTTCGCGCAGGGCGTGAAGGACTTCTACAGCGTCGATGGCGTGCTGCAGCCGGCGTCGTTCAACGTCTCGACCGTGTTGCTGTACTACAACCGCGACCACTTCACCCAAGCCGGTCTCGACCCTGACCGGCCACCCCAGACGCTCGCAGAGGTGGCGGAGTACGCCCGCAAGATCAAGGCGGCGGGGATCGTCGACAAGCCGATCGTGCTCAACATGCAGCCCTGGTTCACCGAGTTCTGGCTCACCGGCGCCGGTGAGGGCCTCGTCGACAACGGCAACGGCCGCGGTGATGGCGAGACCTCCGCCGGCGCGTTCGACAACGACGCCACCCACCGGCTCTTCGAGCTGCTCAAGTCGATGCAGGACGAGGGGCTCCTGAACGCGGTACCGGGCATCGAAGGCCAGTTCGACCACTACTTCGCCATCGGTCTCCAGACAGCCTCGATGACGATCGAGACGTCCACCGCGGTCACCACCATCAATGCGGTGCTCGAGGGGAACCTCGACCCCGCCGAGCTGGGGCTGGATGTCGAGCTGCCGCCCATCGACGTCAACGTCGATGCGGGACCCTTCCCGGGACTGGATGGTCCCGGCCAGGGGCAGCTCGGTGGCGGCGTGTGGTACATCACGAACGCCGGGCCGCCCGAGGTGCAGGCCGGAGCTTGGGACTTCATCAAGTGGGTGAACCGGCCCGAGAACCAGGCCCAGTGGCATCTCGAGGGCTCGTACCTCCCGGTCAGCAAGGCCACCGTCGACTCGCAAGCGGTGCAGGACTTCTGGACGCAGACCCGCCCCGGCAAGTGGCTGAAGACGGCCTACGACGGCCTGGAGAACGTCGACCCGGCCTGGCCGGGTCCACTGATCGGCCCGTACACCGAGACCCGGAGCGCGGTTCGTGATGCGCTGGACGGCCTGCTGTTCGGCAGCGCCACCCCCGACCAGGTGATCAGCGAGGCCAACCAGAAGATCACCGACGCGATCGCCGCCTACAACGACGAGAACTTCTGACCGCCGAACGAGGCGACGCCTGCGGCTCCTGACGCATGGCACCGGCCCCGTCTGGCCGGCGAGGCCCTCGAGGGCCGACGCCGCTTGTACGCTCGACGCGCCATGAGCTCATCTGCAGGTGACCACGGCCTCACGGTCCTGGGTCAGACCGTCCGACACCCGATCGCTCACCTCGAGTGCTTCGACGCACCCGCGCACGTCAGCACGGTGCGGCTGACCACCCACGAGGTCATGTCGATCTGCCCGGTCACCGAGCAGCCCGACATCTCCACGCTGGTCATCGAGTACGAGCCGGACCAGCAGTGCATCGAATCGAAGTCGCTCAAGCTCTACCTGTGGTCCTTCCGCGACCGGAAGGTCTTCTGCGAGGCGCTGGCGGCCGAGATCGCCGAGGAGGTGGTGCGGGCTGCCGACCCCCACGCCGTCACCGTGATGCTCACCCAGCAGCCGCGTGGCGGCATCGTGATCGAGGCCACGGCGACTCGGCGCAAGAGCCCGTGAGCCTGATCGTCACCACCCTGTCAGGCGGCCTCGACTCGGTCACCCTCGCCCACACCCTGGTTGCCGAGGGCCACGACCTGCTCGCGGTGTCCTTCGACTATGGGCAGCGCCATGCCAAGGAGATCGAGTGCGCGGCGCGTTGCGCCGAGCGCCTGCGGATCGAGCACCGGGTCGTCGACCTGCGGTCGGTGGGGGAGCTGCTGTCCGGGTCGGCCCTCACAGACGGGGCCGTCGAGGTCCCGGAGGGCCATTACACCGACGCGTCGATGGCGGCCACGGTGGTGCCCAACCGCAACGCCATCATGCTCTCGGTCGCGGTGGGGGTAGCCGTGGCCCGTGCCGCCGATGCGGTCGCTACGGCCGTGCACGCCGGTGACCACACCGTGTACCCCGACTGTCGCCCGGCCTTCATCGAGGCGATCGAGCACGAAGCCCGGGTTGGCAACGAAGGCTTCATCGCCGCGGGCTTCGAGGTCCAGGCGCCGTTCCTGCACCTCCACAAGTCCGACATCGTCCGGCGCGGCGCCGCGGCCGGCGTGCCCTTTGCGGACACCTGGTCGTGCTACGTGGGTGGACAGCAGCACTGCGGGCGGTGCGGCACCTGCGTCGAGCGGCGGGAGGCCTTCGAGCTGGCCGGCGTGCCCGACCCGACGCCCTACGCGGAGGTCCACGCGTGAGCTTCACGATCGGGAAGCGGTTCGCCTTCTCGGCGTCTCACGCCCTGACCGCGGTGCCGGAGGGCCACAAGTGCCGCCGCGTGCACGGACACAACTACGAGGTGGAGGTGATCTGCGCCTCGACCCAGCTCGACGAGCGGGCGATGGTGGTGGACTACTTCGATCTCGACCCCGTCAAGCGCTTCATCGACGAGACCGTCGACCACCGTCACCTGAACGATGTGATGCCCGGAGAGCCGACGGCCGAGCGGTTGGCATGGTGGCTCTTCGACTCGCTCCGAGACGCGCTCGACCCAGCAGTGGCCGGCCGGATCATCGCGGTACGGGTGCACGAGACGTCGAAGACGTGGGCCGAGTACCGGCCGGGGTGAGCCCCGCTCGCAGCGAGCTGGTGGTCGCCGAGGTGTTCGGGCCCACCTTCCAGGGCGAAGGCCCTTCGGTGGGACGTCGGGCGGCCTTCGTCCGCTTGGGACGGTGCAACCTCGACTGTGCCTGGTGCGACACCCCGTACACCTGGGACTGGGAGCGGTTCGACCCCGCGGTGGAGCTGCGTCACGCCTCCGCGGCGACCGTGCTGGCGCAGCTCGAACCCATGGCGCCCGACCTCATCGTCATCACGGGCGGCGAGCCGCTGCTGCAGCAGCGGAACCTCGTGCCACTGCTCGCCGGGTGTGCCGAGCGCGGTTGGCGAGTGGAGGTGGAGACCAACGGCACCCTTGTGCCACACGCGCAGGTGCAGACGCTCGTCCAGCAGTGGAACGTCTCGCCGAAGCTGGCCAACAGCGGGGTCATGCAGGCGGCGCGGGTGCGGCCCGACGCGCTGGCGGCCCTGCAGGCCACGGGAGCGGCCATCTTCAAGTTCGTGGTGGCCGAGGTGGCCGACCTGGACGAAGTGGCGGAGCTCGTCACCGACCACGGGCTGGCACCCGTGTGGGTCATGCCCGAGGGCACCGACCCGGAGACGGTGCTCGCCCGGGCCCGAGCTCTGGCCGCCCCGGTCCTCGACCGCGGCTGGAGCCTGAGCCCTCGGCTCCACGTGCTGCTATGGGGCGACGAGCGGGGCCGCTGAGCCCTCGACAGGGGCGTGGCGTCAGGACCTAGCGTCCGGGGATGCACCAGGAACCCACCCGCAGCGAGGGCGGGGCGTGACAGCGCCCTTCCACGACGTGCTGGCGCCGGACCGGATCCTCCCGGGCGACGCCAGCGACGACTACAGCCATGACGAGGCTCTGGGCGGCGTGCCGCAGGCACCCCGCGCGGTGCTGCTGCCCGAGACGACCGACGAGGTGGCGGCGATCCTGCGTGTCTGCGATGAGCACCGGATCCCGGTGACGGCGCGCGGCTCGGGCACAGGCCTCTCGGGCGCGGCGATCCCGGTCGAGGGCGGCGTGGTCGTGTCCTTCGAGCGCATGAAGGGCATCGAGATCGACGCCGAGAACCAGGTGGCCGTCGTGCAGCCCGGCGTGACGCTGGCGGAGCTCGACGCGAGCACAGCGGAGCACGCGCTCATCTACCCGGTGTTCCCGGGTGAGTACAGCGCCAGCCTCGGGGGCAACGTCGCCACCAACGCCGGCGGCATGCGGGCGGTCAAGTACGGCGTGACCC
This sequence comes from Acidimicrobiales bacterium, assembly GCA_036781345.1. Lineage (GTDB taxonomy): Bacteria > Actinomycetota > Acidimicrobiia > Acidimicrobiales > VFJN01 > VFJN01. The sequence continues at coordinate 5,372 of DAIQBC010000126.1, forward strand.
GTCATCAGGTCCTGGGGCTGGAAGCGGTGTTGCCCAGCGGTGAGGTGATCACCACCGGTGGCCGGTTCGTGAAGGGCTCCACCGGCTACGACCTCACGCAGCTCATCGTGGGATCGGAGGGCACGCTCGCCCTCGTCACCGAGGCCACGTTGCGGTTGTACCCTCGCCCGGCGCACAGCGCGACGGTTCTCGCCCCGTTCCGCACGCTCGATCAGGTCATGCACGCCGTGCCACGGGTCGTCGCCAGCGGCATCGGCCCGCTGATCCTCGAGTACATCGACGTGCTGACGATGGCCGGCATGATCCGGCGATTCGACCTCGAGCTCGGTGTGCCGGCATCGGTGCAGGCCGACACGCTCGCCTACCTCGTCGTCATGATGGAGAACCAGCATGAATCCCGGCTCGACGAGGATGTGCAATCGCTGGCCGAGCACCTCAGCGAGCTGGGCGCCATCGACGCCTACGTGCTCCCCGGTGGGGCCGGGACCAAGCTGATCGAGGCGCGCGAGAAGGCGTTCTGGCTGGCCAAGGAATCCGGCGCCGACGACATCATCGACGTGGTCGTACCGCGTGCATCGATCGCCGACTTCATGGAGCTGGTGGCGGGCATCGCCGAAGCGACCGGCACCTTTGTCGCCGGCTGCGGCCATGCCGGTGACGGCAACGTGCACCTGTCGATCTTCAAGCCCGATGCCGAGGAGCGATCGGCCGTGCTGCAACAGCTCTTCGAGGCCGGACTGTCGCTCGGAGGCGTGATCTCCGGTGAGCACGGCATCGGTGTCACGAAGCGGAAGTACTTCCTCGCCCTGGAGGATCCGGTGAAGATCGAGCTCATGCGCCGGATCAAGGCCGCCTTCGACCCCAACGACATCCTCAACCCCGGGACGATGTTCTGATGAACGGAGCCCAGGCGCTGATCCGCACGCTCGTCGACGCCGGTGTGGACGTGTGCTTCACGAACCCCGGCACGTCGGAGATGCACTTCGTGGCGGCGGTCGACGAGGTGCCGGGGATGCGAACGATCCTCGGCCTGTTCGAGGGCGTGGTCACCGGGGCGGCCGACGGCTACGCCCGCATGACCGGACACCCTGCGGCCACGCTGCTGCACCTCGGACCGGGCATGGCCAACGGCATGGCCAACCTGCACAATGCCCGCCGAGCGCGGGTGCCGCTGCTCAACATCGTCGGCGACCATGCGACGCACCACAAGAGGTACGACGCACCGCTGGAGTCGGACATCGACGGCGCCGCGGCCACGTTCTCGGGCTGGGTGCGCCGGCCCATGCGCACCGAGGACCTCGCGCTCGCGGCTGCGGAGGCGGTGGGCGCCGCGATGGGCCCCCCGCGGCAGATCGCCACCCTGATCCTCCCCGCCGACGTGTCATGGGGCGAGGGCGGCACCCCGGCGCCTCCTCCGCCCCAGAGGCCAGCCGGGGTCGTCTCCGACGACGTCGTCAACGGGGTGGCCAGCGTGCTCGGGTCAGGGGCGCCGTGCATCCTGCTGCTCGGTGGTGCCGCCAACGACGAGGCCTCCCTGCGCAGCGCCAGCCGGATCGCGTCGGCCACCGGCGCTCGCCTGCTCACGGAGACCTTCCCGACGCGTGTGGCCCGCGGCGCTGGTGTGCCGGCCGTCGACCGTCTGCAGTACCTCTCGGAGTTCGCGGCCGCCCAGCTGGAGGGCACGAGGCATCTGGTCCTCGTGGATGCCAAGTCGCCCGTGGCGTTCTTCGCCTATCCGGGCGCGCCCGGCGACCTCGTGCCCGAAGGGTGCGAGGTCCACGTCCTGGCCACATCAGCGGAGGATGCCCCGGGCGCGCTGGCCCAGCTGGCCGACCGCGTCGCCGCCGATGAGGATCCTGTGCTGTCACCGGCCCGCCGGCCCGATCGCCCCACGGGCGCGCTCACGGCTGAAGCGGCGGCGCAAGCCCTGGGAGCGCTCCTGCCGGAAGGGGCGGTGGTGGTCGACGAAGCCGCCACCTCAGGCATCTGGGCGCCCGGGGCGACGGCCGGCGCGCCGAGGCATGACTGGCTCACGCTCACCGGTGGCGCCATCGGGATCGGCCTCCCGCTCGCGGTCGGCGCCGCGGTCGGCGTCCCGGATCGCAAGGTGATCGCCCTCCAGGCGGACGGCAGCGCGATGTACACGATCCAGGCCCTCTGGACCATGGCTCGGGAGCATCTCGACGTCACGACGGTGCTCTTCAACAACCACTCGTACGCCATCCTCAACATGGAGCTGCAGAGGGTCGGTGCTCACCCCGGCCCGAAGGCGCTCGACATGCTCGACCTGTCCCGTCCCGACCTCGACTTCACGCTGCTGGCACGCGGGATGGGGGTGGATGCGGTGCGGGCTACGACGGCCGAGGAGCTCACCGTGGCTCTGGAGCGGACTCTCGCCGAGCCTGGGCCGCACCTCGTCGAAGCGATCCTCTGAGCGCTTCACCGAGCGGATCCGCCCCGCGACCGTGGCCGAGGGCCGCGGGCGCCGATGCGCGCAGGCAAGGGGGGGTGTGTTGTGACGGCCGACAACGAGTGGGTGAGCGTCATCGGGCAGCTGGACCTCTTC
>DAIQBC010000127.1:0-7925 GCA_036781345.1 Acidimicrobiales bacterium
GCTCGACAACGGGGCCCGCCTCCACATCGTCCACGGCGACATCAGTCGCGATGGCATGGTCCCCCCCGCCCCTCGAAGGTCCATGAGACTACATGAGGACAGTCTGCGCTACCCTGAAACCATGGCTTCCGAGAACATCGAATGGCTCTCCACCCAGGAGGCGTCTCGTCGACTCGGCATCACCACCCGCACCCTCTACCGCTTCGTCGACCAAGGTGATCTGGCCGCCTACCGCATGGGTCGCGTGATCCGCCTGAAGGCCACCGACATCGACGCCTTCATCGAGTCGTCCCGCATCGAGCCCGGCACGCTCGAGCACCTCTATCCCGACACGACCCCCAAGGGCTGACCTATTCGAGGGCCACCTCGGCGATCGCCCCGCTCGGCACGTAGGCGGTGACCGGAGGCTCGCCGTCGGTGCGGATCGTGACCACGTCCTGCCCTACGGCCCGCAGCTCACCGGCAACCGCGTCGAGCCCATCCATCGGCACCAACAGCACACGGGTGCGCTCCTCGGTCAGGCCACCGAGCACGTCGACCAACCGAAGCTCGGTGGTGACTACGCGCTCACCCGCCGCCGCGTCGGCGAGGGGCACGGTGCGCACGGCGGTCACCGCGGCGAGGGCCAGCAGCACCTCATGGCCCGATGCCAGCCGCAGGGCCACGAAGTCGGCGCCGATGACCTCGATGGCACCGTGGTGACGGCGGCCGCCGGTCGTGCTGACGGCGACGGCGGTGCGGCGCTCGGCCAGGTCGATGAGCACACCGCTGAACACGCCGTCGGCGTCGGCGGCGGCCTGCAGCCAGCGCTCCCGGGCGCGGGCGTCCGCCGACCCCTCGATCCGCGCATCGGCCAACCACGCGTCGAGCCTCGTCGCCAGCGTCGGGCCGCGCCCGCCGGCCACGACGCCATCGGGCCCTCGCAGCGCCCCCTCCCAGGCCTGGCGGTCCGACCGCTCGTCCACCGCTCGAGCGTAGAGGCCCGTGGGTGACGAACGCGGCTGCCGCTAGCCTGACGCGGTCGTGTCGAGCACCCAGGTCAAGATCTCCGTTCCCAGCAACCACCTCATGCCGTTGCTCCTGGGTGAGCGTGACGAGGTGCTGCGCGCCGTCGAAGCCGCCTTCCCGTCCGTGGCGATCCACGTGCGGGGCAACGAGATCGCCCTCGACGGCGACGGCGAGGCCGACGGCGAGCTGGCGCGGGTGGCGGCGCTGCTGGAGGACCTCGTGGTCCTCGTCGAGCAGGGCCAGCGCCTCGATGCCGGCACGGTGCGTCGCAGCGTCGACATGGTCCGCCACGACGAGCGCCCCGCCGAGGTGCTCAGCACCGAGGTGCTGAAGCCGGCGCGGGGTCGGCCCGTGCGACCCAAGTCCAGCGGGCAGAAGCGCTACGTCGACGCCATCCGCGAGAACGTCATCACCTTCGGAGTTGGCCCGGCCGGCACGGGCAAGAGCTGGTTGGCGGTGGCCATGGCAGTGCAGGCGCTGCAGGCGAAGGAGTGCGATCGCATCATCCTCACCCGTCCCGCGGTGGAGGCCGGCGAGCGCCTGGGCTTCCTGCCTGGCGACCTCATGGCCAAGATCGACCCCTACCTACGACCGCTGTGGGACGCCCTGCATGACATGGTGGGCACCGAGAACGCCAGCAAGCTCCTCGAGCGCGGCGCGGTGGAGGTGGCACCCCTCGCCTTCATGCGTGGCCGCACACTGAACTCGAGCTTCATCATCCTCGACGAAGCCCAGAACACCACCCCCGAGCAGATGAAGATGTTCCTCACCCGGATCGGCTTCGGCTCCAAGGCCGTGGTCACGGGCGACACCACCCAGGTCGACGTCGGTGGCGGCCGCAGCGGCCTGGGTGGCCTCGAGCGCATCCTCGGCGAGATCGACGGGCTCGGCTGGGTGCACCTCACGAGCAGCGACGTCGTGCGCCACCGCATCGTGCAGGACATCGTGGACGCCTACGAGCGGGCGCAGCCGGCCGCGCCCACCCGCTGATGCCCGGCGAGCTCCCCGACGGTCCCGACCGACCCGACCCGGATGACCTGCCCGCGGGCATCGAACCGGACGACCTGCCGCCGCTGCCGATGATGACCCGCCGGCGCCGACCCCCGACCGAGGGCGAGGTGGAGGTGTTCGGCGTCGACGAGCAATCCGATCACCCAGTGGAGCTGGCCCGGTGGGTCGACCTGGCCAGCGATGTGCTGGCCGACTCCGGGGTGCGGGGCGAGGCGGAGCTGTCCCTGCTCTTCGTCGACGAGGCCGTGATGGCCGAGCTCAACCACCGGTTCATGGCGACCGACGGTCCCACCGACGTGCTGGCCTTCCCCCTCGACGACCCGATCGACACCGGCCGTTGGCCCGACTCTGGGAGCACCGGTCCCGACCGAGATCCCCCCGACGTCAACGAGCTGCCCGTGCTGCTCGGCGACGTGGTCGTGTGCCCGGCCGTGGCCGCGCGCCAGGCGCCTGAGCACGCCGGGAGCTACGACGACGAGCTGGCTCTCCTGGTCGTCCACGGCGTGCTCCACGTGCTCGGCATGGACCACGCCGAACCCGCCGAGACCGCCTCCATGCAGGCGCGCGAGCGGGAGCTCCTCGACCGCTACCACCACCGTCGCTGATGGTCGCCGTCACACTGACGACGGCCGACTGGGCGATCGTCAGCGCCATCGTCGTCCTGTTCCTCCTGTCGATCATCCTCGCAGCGGCCGAGACCGCGCTGACCCGGGTGTCCAAGACGCGGGCCCAGGCCCTGGCCCAGACGAGCGGCCGGCGGGGTGAGGTGCTGCTCTCGCTGGTGGAGGACCAGGAGTGGCTCAACCCCACGCTGCTCATCGTGCTTTCCACCCAGCTCGTGCAGTCGACCCTGCTCGGCGTGCTGGCCAGCCGCCTCTTCGGCGGCTGGGGCGTGGTGGCGGCCACCGTCGTCAACGTCACCCTCTTCTTCGTCGTGGCCGAGGTGGCCCCCAAGACGTGGGCCATCCAGCACACCGACCGCGCTGCTCTCGCGGCCGCCCGGCCCATCAAGGCGCTGGCCGGCTGGGGGCCGCTGCGGCTGCTGTCGCGCGCCCTGATCGGGCTCACCAACGTGCTGCTCCCCGGCAAGGGGCTCAAGCGTGGGCCCTACACCTCAGAAGAGGAGCTCTTGGCGGTGGCCGACCTCGCCGTGGAGGGGGCAGTGATCGAGGCCGAGGAGCGCAGGCTCATCGAGTCGGTCATCGAGCTCGGCGACACCGTGGTGCGCGAGGTGATGGTCCCTCGCACCGACATGGTCACCTTCACCGCCGACTTCCGGGTGGCCGATGCCCTCGAGGTCGTCATCCTCAACGGCTACAGCCGTATCCCTGCCTGCGGCGAGGGCATCGACGACATCGTGGGCATCGTGCACGCGAAGGACCTCATGCGGGCCGAGCGCGACGACCACGAGGACCAACCGGTGGGAGACCTCGCCCGTCCTGCGCAGTTCGTCCCGGAGACCAAGGGGGTCGCCGACCTGCTCCGGGAGATGCAGCAGCAGAGATTCCACATGGCGATCGTCGTCGACGAGTACGGCGGTACGGCGGGGCTCGTCACCCTCGAGGACATCATCGAGGAGCTGCTCGGTGAGATCGTCGACGAGTTCGACGTGGAGGACGCCATGATCGAGCCGCTCCCCGGGGGCGACTACCGGGTGAACGCCCGGATGGCCCTCGACGAGGTCAACGACCTCCTGCGCGCCCACCTCCCCGAGGGCGACTGGGACACCATCGGCGGCCTCCTGCTCTCCGAGCTCGGCCATGTGCCCGTCGAGGGCGAGTCGGTGGAGGTGGACGGCTGGCAGCTCACCGCCCAGCGTGTCGTCGGCCGGCGCATCGGCCGGGTGCGGGTGCACCAGGTGCACGCCTTCGATCCCGCCCCGTCGCCGGCCGAGGGCACCTGATGCGCTCTGGCTTCGTGACGCTCGTCGGCCGGCCCAACGTGGGCAAGTCCACCCTGTTGAACAGGATCCTGAGGACGAAGGTGGCCATCACCTCCGACAAGCCGCAGACCACCCGCACGCGGATCATGGGCGTGCTCACCCGGCCCGACGCCCAGGTCGTGTTCGTCGACACCCCGGGCATCCACAAGCCCCGGACCGCGCTCGGCACCCGGCTCAACGCCACCGCCCAGGGCACCATCGGCGACGTCGACGTGGTGTGCTTCGTGCTCGACGCCACGCAGCCCTTCGGCCGAGGTGACCAGTGGGTGGCCAACCTCGTCCCCAAGGACGCCGTGTGCGTCGTCAACAAGGCGGACAAGGCGTCGAAGAAGGAGCTCGCCGACCAGCTCCTGGCCGCCTCGGCCCTCGGGCTCAGCGAGTACTTCCCCCTGTCGGCCAAGACCGGCGACGGCGTGACCGCCCTGGTCGATCACCTCATCAGCCGCCTGCCCGAAGGGCCGAGCTACTTCCCTGACGACATGGTCACCGATGTGCCCGAGGCCTTCTGGGTGGCTGAGCTCGTGCGAGAGCAGCTGCTGCGCCGTACCCACGACGAGCTGCCCCACTCGATCGCCGCCCGCGTCACCGAGTGGGACTGGCCGTTCATCCGCTGCGAGATCCTCGTGGAGCGCAACAGCCAGAAGGGCATCGTGATCGGCCACAAGGGGCAGGTGCTCAAGGAGGTCGGCATCGCTGTGCGCGAGCAGCTCCCCGAGGGCGCCTACCTCGAGCTGCTGGTGAAGGTCGACAAGGACTGGCAGAGCCGCCCGAAGGCCATGGAGCGCTTCGGCTACTGACGGCTGGGTGGTAGCACCCACCAGCGTGGCCCTCCGAGCAGAATGACGCTCACCGAACGGCGCGCCGCATCACGGTGCGCGCCGCTCGGTCCATCCCCATCGCCGCCTGCGCGTCGATGGCCTCCCGTTCGCCGTCGGTCCACTCCGCCTCGGGGACGTGACTGAAGCCGCGCTTGGCGTAGAGCGGCCCGTTGAAGGGCACGTCCCGGAACGTGGTGAGGGTGACCACGCGGTCGCCGCGTGCCCGGGCCCAGTCGACGACCGCCTCCAGGAGCGCCGTCCCCACGCCCTGCCGGCCCTGCTCCGGGAGGACGGACAGCTGCTCGAGATAGGTCGCGCCTTCGAGCAGCTCGATCCACGCGTAGCCGACGGGTGGACCGCCCTCGTCAGGTGTGGCCACGAGCAGCGCCTCTGCCTCGGCCAGCTCCTCGACGTCGCCGGGCGGGTGCGCCGCGATGTCCGGCATCCCGACCTCGACGAAGAGAGCCCCAGCCCGCACCTCGATGTCTACGATTGCCTCGAAGTCAGTCGGTGTGGCCGGTCGGATGTGCACGAGGAGGTTGTAGTGCGCGATACGCCGCACGGGGAACCGGGGAGCGGCGGGGAGCGTCTCAACAGCATGCACCGACTCCTCGTCGCGCTCACCGTCGGATCGCTGGCCATCTTCGGATGCACCTCGGACGACGTGTCGGTGGGCACGGATGGGTCGACCACGTCCACGCTCCCGCCCGTCACGGGAGGGGGAGATCCCGAGCAGGCCAGGCTCGACGCCGCCCGCGCCCGATGGGAGGCCGCCGGCATCGAGGACTACGCGTGGACATACGCCCGCAGCTGCTTCTGCCCGCAGCTCACCGTCACCGTGCAGGTGAAGAGCGGCCGAGCCGTGGACAGCCAGGTCGTCAGCGACGGGCAGCCGGCCGGCACCGAGGCCGACCTCAAGATCACCACGATCCCGGACCTGTTCGACGAGGTGCAGGCCGCAATCGACACCGCCGACTCCTTCACCGTTGACTACGAGCGGGCCACCGGGAGAGTGACCTCGCTCGACGTCGACATGATCGAGGGGGCCGCCGACGACGAGTACGGCTACGCGGTGACCTCGTTCGTGCCGGCTGGTGAGGTGGACAGCGCGAGAGACCTCGCTGGCCTCACCGAGCAGTGGGCGTGCGGTCGAGGGTTTCACCTCTCCGACCCGTCACAGACGATCGCTCTGATGCTCGATCTCTCCGACCCGTCCTCGCAGCAGGTGCCGCCCCAGGCCACTGCGCTCCCGGACGAGGCGTGGGATGCGCGCGTGCTGGTGGGCGCCAACCTCTTCGCCAACTGGTGTGACGACGTGATCGAGACGACCGACCCGGTGCCCCGGACCGACCAGATCTGGCCCGTGGTGGCAGGCACGATCACCTTCACCGACGATCTCAGCTCCCTCGGCAGCGCCTGCGAGCGACCCGTGGCGGCCCGCCTCACCGGTCTCGTGGTCGAGCGCCCGGACGGCACACGAGTGCCGATCGCCGACCGCGAGGTCAGCAACTCCTGCTGGAACGGCGCAGCGGGCTGAGTCAGCCGAGGAGCTGCGCGACCGCATGCAGGGCCAGGCCGGCGAGGCCGCCCACCACCGTGCCGTTGATGCGGATGAACTGGAGGTCCGGGCCCAGCAAGAGCTCAAGGCGCTGCGAGGTCTCCTCGCCGTCCCAGCGGGCGATGGTGGTCGACACGAGCTGCGTGATCTCGTCGCCGAAGTTCTCCACCACGTAGCGGGCACCGGCATCGGCGGCATCGTCGACCTTGGCGACGAGGGCCGGCTCGGCCTGGAGCCGCGCCCCGCCGGACACGATGGCGTCCGCAAGGTGGCGGTGCAGCTGGGACGACGGATCGGCGGCCTGTGACCGGAGGTGGGCCTTGGCGTCGATCCACACCGACGCCACCCACGTGCGCAGCTCCGGGCGCTCGAGCAGGTCCCGCGTGAGCTGCTCGCCCCGGGCCCGCAGCGCGGGGGATGTCTGCAGCTCGTCGACGAAGCGGAGGATCCGGGCGTCGAGCTGGCGCCGCAGCCCGTGGCCGCGGTCGCGCACCATGTCGTCGAGCACGGCCCGCACGCCGTCGAGCAGGCGCTCGAAGATGCGGTCCTCGACCGCACCCGGAAGCCACCAGGGGGCCTGATCCCGGAACCTCGCCTGCAGCTCGTCTCGATGCTCATCGAGGTAGCGGTCGAGCCCCACGAGGGCGGCGTCGACCACCTCGGTGTGGCGGCCCTCGCGCGTGAGCGCAGCCAGCGCGCGCCCCGCCATGGGTACGACGGAGGCGGACTCGATGCGCTCGCGGAGCGTGCGCTCCAGCACGTCGTGCACGGTCTCGTCCTCGAGGAGGTCGACCACCTCGACGGCACCGCCGAGCAGGTGGCCGGCCAGCCTGGTCGCGTGCTCGGGCTGGATGAGCCAGCGGGCCACGCGGTCACCGACGCCGGCGGCCTGCACCCGCTCGGCCACCGCGTCGGGCGTCAGGAAGCTCGACTGGATGAACTCCCCCAGGGTCTCGCCGAACTGCTCTTTGCGCTCCGTGATGATCGCCGTGTGCGGGATGGGTAGCCCCAGTGGATGCCGGAACAGCGCCACCACGGCGAACCAGTCGGCCAGCCCGCCCACCATCGACGCTTCCGCTGCGGCCTGCAGGTAGCCCAGTCCGGACCCCGGCTCGACGCTGGTCAGCACGGTGGCCGCGAAGGCCGCTGTGACCGCGCAGAACAGGGCCGTGGCACGCCGTCGGGTGGTGACGAGCTGGCGGCGTTGGCGCGCCTCGTGCGACGACAGCGTCAGCACCGGGCGGGGCGAGGGGATCGTGGTCGCAGGCATCCCGCAGGTCTACCCGGCCCCTGGTGAGGGTCAGCGGTCTCGGATCGCCTCGAGGGTGCGGCGGGCATCGCCCGGGTCCTTGGTGCGGCGCATCGGCGGCAGGGCCTGCACCATGTCCCAGCGGTAGCCGGCCGTGGCCAGGCGCGGGTCGAGCACCGCCACCACCCCCCGATCCTCGGCCGAGCGGATCAGGCGGCCCGCCCCCTGGGCGAGCAGCGTGGCGGCGCGGGCAGGTCGATGAGGCCGAAGGCGTCGGCGCCGGCCCGCTCTCGGCGGGCCTGGAGCAGGGGCTCGTCGGGGCGGGGGGACGGGATGCGG
>DAIQBC010000128.1:0-7829 GCA_036781345.1 Acidimicrobiales bacterium
GGGCGCCGGCTTGCCGGCGCCTCCCACCACATCGGCACCCACCCCCGTGCCGAAGCGGGGCGTCAGCCCCAGGCGACCGGTGTGGCGGTCGAGCCACGCCAGGCCTGAGGACGACGCGATCCCGAGCGGCACCCCAGCCGCCGTGAGGCTGTCGACCAGCACCTCGACGCCTGGGAGCAGCGAGAGCTCGTCCGGGTTCGAGCGGTCCTGGGCGTCGTAGGCCGCATCGAACTCGGCACGGTCAAAGCCCTCGATGCCCGCCGCGGCCAGCAGGCTCGGCCACCAGCCGTCGTCGGCGTCGTCGTTGATGCCCACGATGGTGGCCCACGCCTCGATGGTGACGTCGTGACCGTGCGCCGCGAAGGCGGCCCGGGCGGTCTCGTAGATCACCCACTCGCTGTCGATGATCAGCCCGTCGAAGTCGAACACCACCGCCTCCAGCATCAGGCGTCTCGAGGGTGGGTCGTGGCCCACTGCTGCACGGCAGCCACGAGGCCCTCAATGGTGTGGACCTCGGCCTCGACCGTGACCGTGAGCCCGCACGCACGCGCCGTGGCGGCGGTCACGGGGCCGATGCAGGCCACCGTTGCGGGCAGGCCCCCGGCGCCAAAGGCAGCCAGCGAGCGCTCCACCGTGGAGCTCGAGGTGAAGGTGATCAGGTCGGCCGCCGCCACCGCCGCCCGTTGCACGTCGGTGACCGCCGCGGACACCGTGCGGTAGGCATCGACGACATCAACCTCCCAGCCGCGGGACCGCAAGCCCTCGGGCAGCACGTCGCGTGCCACCTCGGCCCGCGCCAACAAGACGCGGCCGGGTCCGTCAGGCAGCGCCTCCAAGAGCGCCTCCGCCACGAAGCGCTCGGGTACGAGATCGGCCACGATGCCGCCGTTCGCGAGCACCGCCGCGGTGCCGGGACCGATGGCGGCCACCTTGACTCGGCCGAACGAACGAGCGTCACGGACCGCGTCGAGCAGGCGAGCGGCGCCGGTGGGCGAGGTGACCACGACCCAGTCGTACCCGTCGAGGGCCGCGGCCGCCGCAGCGAGCGCAGCGCCCCCGTCCGCCGGCTCCGTGATCTCGATCACGGGCACCTCCACCACGTCGGCTCCGAGCTGACGGAGCGCCACGGTGAGCTGGGACGCCTGCTGGCGCGTGCGCGTGACCACGACCGTGCGACCGAACAACGGCCGGCTTTCGAACCAGGGCAGGTCGACGGCCGCGACCTCACCCACCACGATCACCGATGGCGTGGCCAACGACCGCGACGCGATGGTAGCCAGCGTGGCCCGCACTGTGGACTGGTCGGGACGGGTGCCCCAGTGGACCGCCGCCACGGGCGTGTCACCCGGAAGGCCACCAGCCGTCAGCTCGTCGGCGATGCGCCCGATGCGCGCCACGCCCATCAGGATCACGATCGTGCCACCAACCTTGGCCACCGCACGCCAGTCGACCGAGCCCTCCTCCCCGGCCTCTGGATCCTCGTGGCCGGTGACCACGGTGAACGAGGTGGACGAGTGCCGGAGCGTGACCGGGATCCCTGCGTAGGCCGGCACCGCGATGGCCGACGTGATGCCGGGCACCACCTCGTAGGGAACCCCTGCGGCCGCGAGGGCGGCAGCCTCCTCGCCGCCTCGCGCGAACACGAACGGGTCTCCCCCCTTGAGCCGCACGACCGTGTGGTGCACGCGCCCCGTGGCCACCAGCAGCGCGCTGATGTCCTCTTGAGCCATGGTCACCTGGCCAGGCGCCTTGCCCACGAGGATCCGCTCGGCGCCCGGCGGGGCCAGGTCGAGCAGGGCCTCCACCGACAGCCGGTCGTAGATGACGACCTCGGCCCGCCGCAGCACTTCGTCGGCGCGCACGGTGAGGAGGCCAGGGTCGCCGGGGCCGGCGCCCACGAGGTACACGGTCATGCCCACCGGAGCCTACGAGGCGGCCCTGTCCCCCTGGGGCAGGGCTCGTGAGCGCTCAGCGCCCGAGGAGCTCGGCGCCGCCGTGGTCGAGGAGGTGGCGGGCGACCTCCACACCGATCGACGAATGGGCACCGGTGCGCGTGGCTCGCACCACGGCCGCACCGTCGGGGGAGCCGAGGAAGCCGGTGAGCACCAGGGCCTCGCCGTCGACCACCGCGTGGGCGCCGGCCGGGAGCGAGCAGTCGCCGCCGAGCTCGGCCAGGAAGGTCCGTTCGGCATCGACCCGACGACGGGTGGGACCGTGCTCGATGCGGGACAGGAGCGCGCACAGCGCGTCGTCGTCCTCCCGACACTCCACCGCCAGCGCTGCCTGCCCCACCTGGGGCAGCACGGTCTCGGTGCTCAACCGCTCGGCGATGTGGTCGGCGAGGCCGAGGCGGTCGAGCGCCGTTGCGGCCACGACGACGGCATCGTGATAGGCGGCCTTGGCAAGGCGCGTCTGCATGTTGCCCCGCAGGCTCACGAAGCGAAGATCGGGGCGATGCTGCCAGAGCTCCACCTGGCGGCGCAGCGAGCCCGTGGCCACCTCCGCTCCCTGGGGCAGGTCGGCCAGCGTGGAGCCCACCAGCGCGTCCCTCGGGTCGCCCCGCTCGGGCACCGCAGCGATCCGGAGCCCGGGCACCGCGACCGACGGAAGATCCTTGGCGCTGTGCACGGCGAGGTCGGCCCGGCCGTCGAGCACCGCTGCCTGCACCTCCTTGGCGAACACGCCCTTGCCGCCGAGCTCCCAGATCGGCACGTCCAGCCGGCGGTCGCCCTGGGTGTCGACCACGACGAGCTCCACCGCCACGTCGGGATCGACGGACCGCAGCAAGGCGGCCACGTGCTCGGCCTGCCAGCGGGCCAACGGGCTGCCGCGTGTCGCTGCTCGCAGGGCGCGCGCGCTCACGGCATCAGGGGTGGCCCGATCGGGCGCACAGCGCGCTAGTCGGTGACAGGGTCGTCGGGCTGGTCGTCGATGTCGAGCGCGAACAGCTCCCGCAGCGCGGCGATCAAGCGGTCACCCCTGGCCGATCCCGCGGCGTCCTTGAGGGCGACCGCTGGGTCGTGCAGCAGCTTGCCGATGATGCCGCGCGTCAGCGCCTGCACCGCGTCGGCCTGGGCGGCGTCGAGATCCCCGAGGCGGGACCGGAACCGCTCGAGCTCGATCTGGCGCACCTCCTCGGCGTGATCGCGCAGGGCGACGATCATCGGTGCCACCTCCCGCGCCGATGTGGCGTCCAGGTAGCGCTCCACCTCCTCCTCGAGGAGCGACCGCACCACGGCCACCTCGCCCTCCCGGGCCTGGGTGCCGACGGCAGCGAAGGCACGCAGGTCATCCATGTCGAGCAGGGTGACCCCGGGAAGGCCGCCGACGGCGGGGTCGATGTCGCGCGGCACCGCGATGTCGACGATCAGGAGCGGATCCCCTCCTCTGCTCGCCAGCACCGTCGCGAGGTCTTCGAGCTCGAGCATCGGCGAGGCGGCACCGGTGGACGACAGCAGCACGTCGACATCGACCAGAGCCGCGCCAAGGGCGTCGAGGTGGACGGCGTGCCCGTGCACGCGTCCAGCGAGGTCCTCGGCCGTGTCCCAGGTGCGGTTGGCGATGGTGAGCTGGGCACCGGCCTTGGCCATCCCGAGCGCCATCGCCTCGCCCATCTCACCCGCGCCCAGCACGAGGGCGGTGCGACCACGGAGCCCACCGAGCCGTTCGGCGGCCATGGCGACGGCGGCCTGTGAGACGGAGGTGGTGTGGCGGGCGATGCCGCTGTCCGTGCGGGCCCGCTTCCCAGCCTCGAGGGCGTGGCGGAAGAGCAGGTTGAGGGCGGCGCCGGCGGCGCCCTCCTGGCGCGAGCGATCCCACGCCTGCTTCACCTGACCGAGGATCTCGCTCTCGCCCAGCACCGCCGAGTCGAGCCCGGCCGCCACGCCGAAGAGGTGGGCGACCGCGGCCACGTCGTGGTGGACGTAGAGGTGATCGCTGAAGTCCTCCGGGGCCAAGAAGGCGATCTCCGCCAGGAAGTCACGGATGTCCTGGAAGGCGCCGTGGAAGCGCTCGGCCGCCGCGTACACCTCGGTGCGGTTGCAGGTGGAGAGCACCACCGCCTCGGAGATGTCGCCCCGCGACATGAGGTCGTGCAGCGCCTTCGGCAGCGCCGCCTCGCCGATGGTCATCCGCTCGAGCAGGTCCAGCGGCGTGCTCCGGTGGTTCAGCCCGATGACGACGACGGACACGCGGTGTCTCCTAGCGAGGGGAGCCCGGGTGGGGCGGATCGGTGAGGGCGAGCGAGCCCCGGAGGAGCTGCCTGGCCTCATCGAGACGACCAGCCCGTACGAGATCCAGCATCCCCGAATCGAGGGCAGATCGCCAATCGGCTCCGAGGGTGGGACGGCCCTCCGCCACCATCGCCGCTCGAGCCTCGGCGAGGAGGTCGATCAGGGTGTCGTACTCCAGGCCAACCTGCTCACCGAGGCGGTCCCGCAGCCACCCCGCGAGGGCGGGGCTGTGGCCCGAGGTCGAGACCGTGACCAGGAGCCGGCCGCGGTCGAGACGCGCCGGCAGCGTGTACGAGCAGTGCACAGGATCATCGGCCGCGTTCACCCACACCCCAGCCTGCTCACCATCGTCGAACACCGCAAGGTTGGTGGCGGGGTCGTCGGTGCAGGCCACGCCCAGGCGGTAGCCCGCCACCTCACCCCGCTCGTAGGCGCGCGCCTCCCAGGTGACCTCCAGCGACCGCACGTCATCGCCCACGTCGATCGCCACGACGTGCACCTCCGCGCCAGCAGCCAGCAGCCCGCGCACCTTCTCGGCCGCCACCGCCCCCCCGCCGACGACCAGCACACGCCGACCGGCCAGCAGAAGGTTGACGGGGTAGGGCGGCACCTCGACGGGCATCGGTGACCGGCCTAGTCGTGGACGGCGACCGCGGGGCCGCCCGCCTTGCGCTGTTGGTAGAAGCTGAGGATCTGCAGCTCCACGGCGAGGTCGACCTTGCGGATCGACACGTCGTCGGGCACCGAGATCACGGTGGGGGCGAAGTTGAGGATGGAGGGCACCCCCGCCTCCGCCAGACGGTCGGCCACATCCTGGGCCGCGGCCGCGGGCGTGGCGATGATGCCGATGGCGATCTGGTGCTGGGCGACGATGCTGGGGAGGTCGTCGATCGACTGCACGATGAGGCCGTGCACCTCGGTGCCGATCACCCGCGGGTCGGCGTCGCACAGCGCCGCCACCGGGAAGCCGCGATCACCGAAGCCCCCGTAGTTGGAGAGGGCCTGACCGAGGTTGCCGAGGCCGACGATGACGACGGGCCAGTCCTGGGTGAGCCCGAGCTCACGGCTCATCTGAAAGAGGAGGTAGTCGACGTCGTACCCGACACCTCGGGTGCCGTACGAGCCGAGGTACGACAGGTCCTTGCGCACCTTGGCGGCGTTCACCCCAGCGAGCTCGGCCAACCGCTCCGAGGAGATGGTGCTGAGGCCGGCTTGGTGGCCCTCGAGGAGGCTGCGGAGGTAGAGGGGCAGGCGGGCGACCGTCGCGTCAGGTACCTGGCGGCGGTTCGACGGAGCCATGCGCTGCCAGCCTAGTGCGCTTGTTCACGCGCTCACATGTCACCCGGACGTGGCGGTCCGGAGCTCCGTGCGGAGCACCTTGCCGGTGGCGCTCTGCGGGATCTCATCGACGAAGAGCACCTTCTGCGGGCACTTGTACCGAGCCAGACGCGCCTCGCAGTGCCGGATGATGTCGTCCTCCTCCACGCTCACGCCGGGCTTCACGACGACGTAGGCCTTGACGGCCTCGCCGGTGTGCGGGTGGGGCACACCGATCACCACCGCGGTGGCGACACCCGGGTGGGACATGATGACCTCCTCGACTTCGCCGGGGAAGACGTTGAAGCCAGAGACGATGATGAGGTCCTTCACCCGATCGACGAGGAAGAGGAACCCGTCGTCGTCCACCACCGCGATGTCGCCGGTGCGCAGCCAGCCATCCGGGGTGAGGGCCGCCCTGGTGGCCTCCGGATCGTTCCAGTAGCCGGCGAACACGTTGGCGCCCTTGACCCAGAGCTCGCCGGTGTCGCCCACCAGTGAGTCCTGCCCGTCGGCATCCACCAAGCGCACGTGCACCCCCGGCAACGGGACACCGATGCTGCCCTCGGGGGCGGCCAGGCCGGTGCCGGACGTGACGACAGGCGATGCCTCCGTGAGGCCGTACCCCTCGTTGAGCTCGAGTCCGAACCGCTCGAGGATGACGCGCCTGGTGGCCGGGTCGAGCCGCGCGGCGCCAGAGGTGGCGAGCCGCACCGTGGCAAAGGCATCCGCCGGCGCCCCCGGAAGGCCGGCCCACGACGACCACATCGTCGGCGCACCGCTGATCACGGTCACGCCGTGGTTCATCACCGACTCGAGCGCCGTCTGCGGGTCGAATCGCTCGACGAGGAGCACGGAGGCCCCGGCGGCGAGCGACAGGCCGAGCGCCACGTTGAGCCCGAAGATGTGGAACAGCGGCAGCACACCGAGCACGACGTCGTCGTGTGCCTGCTGACGGCCGGGATGGGCCTGGCACTGCTCGAGGTTGGCCAGGAGGTTCCCATGGGTGAGCATGGCGGCCTTCGGGGACCCGGCCGTGCCGCTGGTGAAGATCAGCACCGCGAGGTCCTTCGCCTCGCGATCGACCATCGGCACCGGCTCGGCGGACACGAGGTCGTCCAGCAACCGCGCCCCCGGTATCTCCCCGCCCTGGCTGGCGATCACCATCTCGAGGGCCGGGAGGGCGCCACGGTCCAGACCACCCACCGTCGATCGAGCGGTGGGCGCCGCGATCACGACGCGAGCGCCGATGGCGGCCAGCTCCTGCTCGACCTCGGGCACCGGGCTCAACGGGTTGATGGGCACGGCGACGCACCCCGCGCCCAGCACCGCCAGGTAGGACACGACGAAGTACCAGTTGTTGGCGGCCACGATGCCCACCCGATCACCCGGCTCGAGACCAAGACCGATCAGACCGCCCCGCAAGCCTGCGACCTGACGGCGGAGCTCACCGTACGTGGTGGTCTTCCCGCGTGACACGAGGGCAACAGCGTCCTCGGGGTGGGGTTCGATGATGGTCGCCAGGTTCACGCCCGCAGTCCACCACAGCGCGGGCCCCTCTGCCGACCTCGCCGGCCGGCTCAAGGGGCGACCCGTCTGTTCCGATCATCACCATGATGTCCCCCCGACGACAGGCTCGAGGTCCGCGACGCTGGCTTCCCGCGCTCAGCGCGCTCTGCGTGGTCGTGACCGGCCTCGCACCCTCGGCCTCGCTCGCGCAGCCTGCCGTCGCCCATGCCGCCCTGGTCCCAGCACGGGCGGAGGCGCCCAGCGCGGATGCCGGCCTGGAGTCTCAGTTCGTGAGCCGCATCAACAGCCTCCGTGCGTCGAAGGGCCTCGGCCAGCTGCAGGTGTCAGGCGAGCTCGTGGGGGTGGCTCGGGGCTGGACGGAGCACATGGTGGCGGCGGGTCAGATCTCCCACAACCCGGCGCTGGGTTCGTCGGTGAGCGGCGCCTGGACCAAGCTCGGCGAGAACGTGGGGGTCGGCTACGAGGTCGAGAGCCTGATGCAGGCCTTCATCAACAGCCCTGCGCACTATCGGAACCTCGTCGACCCGGCCTGGACGCACGTGGGTGTGGGCGTCACGGTCGCGACCGACGGTCGCATCTACACGACCCACAACTTCATGGCGCTGGGCGCGGCGGCACCCCCGCCAACGACCCCGCCTGCGCCTGCCGTGCCGGTGGCCCGGACCGAGACCCCTCCGCCACCGACGACGACCACGACGGCGCCCCCGGCCCCGCCGCCCCCGCCGCCCCCGGAGCCGCACCCCACCTGGG
>DAIQBC010000129.1:0-7789 GCA_036781345.1 Acidimicrobiales bacterium
CCCGACGGCCGACGCATGTACTTCAGCTCGCAGCGCAACCCAGGCGTCACCTACGAGGTGAAAGGCCCCTGGTAGGTCGCCGCTCGCCAGGCGGCCTCAGAGCTCGGGTGGTGTCCGCCAGCCCGCCAGCAACCCGTCGATGACGAGGTCCACGAGCCAGTCGGCCCGCTGCATCTCCGGGCTCATCAGCTGCACCGTCGCCACCCCGTGCATCGCCGCCCACACGCCCAACGCCAGCTCGAGCGGAGGCGCCGCGCCCAGCACCCCCTCCTGCACAGCGCGCTCGATCACGAGCAGCGCCCGCTGGAACACCGCGGTGGCGACCTCGTCCTCCACCTCCCCCGGGCCGAACACGAAGGCAGGTCGGTACCGGAACATCAGGCCGAAGAGCCCTGGTCGCTCGAGAGCGAAGGCCACGTAGGCCTTCGACGACATCCGGATCCAGGCCTCCACGTCGCCGGTGTCGAGCCCCTCCCACCGGCCCGCCAACGCCACGTACCCTTCGCGCGCCGCGAGGCGCAGCAGGGCGTCCTTGGACTCGATGTGGTCGTAGAGGGCCGGCGCCGACACCCCCAGATCGCGGGCCAGCGAGCGCAGGGAGAGCGACTCGGTCCCGCTCTCGTCGATGATCTCGACCGCTCGGGCAAGGATCACCTCGCGCGAGAGCAGCTCGCGTTCGGGCATCGAGCTCATCGCGCTCGCCGCCTGGCCACGCCGAGGAGGCCAGCGGGATAACGCACGGCGATGACCATGAGCAACATGCCGTTTACGGCGAACTGGTACTTCGACGAACCCTCGCTGATGGCGTCGAGCACGACCGTGAGGAGCCCGCCCGAGGCCAGCGCCCCCGCAAGCAGCGCCGCCGCCGGGTTGGCGATGCCGGCCAGGTAGACGATGGCGACCGCAACCAGCGACTGGATCGCGCCGTACGAGCTCGCTGACACGACCTGTTGCTCGTAGGCCAGCAGCACGCCCGCCAGCCCTGCCAGAGCGGCGGCGACGGCCGTCGCACCGAGCTTGACCTGTGCCACGGGGATGCCGGCCGCCTCGGCCGCCCGCTCGTTGGCCCGGACAGCGAGCCAGCGCCGGCCCGTGGCCCCTCGGCGGAGGTTGACCACCAGCGTCATCGCCCCCAGCATGACCACGAGGGTGAGGACCCCGAACGCCACCCGCGGGTAGGCGTCACCGCGGGCCGAGATGCCGAGGTCGATGCCGGCGATGCTCGGCTCCGGCGCTCGGGCCCCGGCCGCACCACCGGTGAACCAGCTCCAACGGAACAGCAGCTCCTCGATGGCGATCGACGCGGCCAGGGTGGTCACTGCCAGCGTGAGGCCGCGCACCCGTACCGCGGGCAGGCCGGCGAGGACGCCGAGCGCGATGGCCACCGCCACCCCGACGGCGGGTGCGAACGGGAAGCTCAGCCCCGCGCTCTCGGTCAGCCGGACCATGGCGAAGCCGGCCGTACCGGCCAGAGCGAACGTCGCCAGTGAGATCTGGCCCACCAATCCGGTCAGCACGATCACGGACAGGGCCACGACGGTGGCGATGGCCGACACGATGATCCCTGAGCGGTACGGGCTGTCGAGCACCAAGAGCGCGACGACGCCCATGCCGGCGATGGCCGCGGTGACCGCCAGGGTCCGACCGGGTTCCGGGGCCGGCGGGAGGCGGGCGGTCAGGAGCGCACCGCGGTCGGGCAGGCGACGGCCCAGGATCACCAGCGCCAGGACCACGATGACGAACGGAATCCCCTGCTGGAGACCGACCTTCGGGAGCCACGAGCTGCTGGCCTGCAGGTTGAGGATCTCCGACTGGAGCATGCCGATCCCGAGCCCGGCCAGCCCGGCCACCACGATCGACCGGAAGCCACCGACGAGGGCGGCCCCGAGGGCGGGCACGATGAGCAGGCTCGTGCCACCAGGGTCGAGGCCCGAGAGCGGCGCGGCGGCGATCACCGCCAGACCGGCCAGCACCGCAGCGAGGATCCAGTTGGTGAGACCGATGCTCGTCGGCGACAGGCCGAGAACGAGGGCACCGCGCTCGTTCTCCGCGGCCGCTCGGGTGGCCAAGCCGAACCGAGTCCACCGGTCGACGATCCACAGCGCCGCCATCACCACCAAGGTCACCGCGGCCAGGAGGTAGCGGTCGGCTGGTACCTGCATGCCGAGTGCGTCGACCAAGCGGGTCGACAGGGGACCCTCGAGGCGCAAGGAGGTCGCCGCCGGCCCCTCGAAGCGGAGGTCGACGACCCCGATCAGGTACACCATGAGCCCCAGGCTGGCCACGACGCGCGCCAGCGCAGGGGCCGTGCGCAGCGGGCGGAAGATGACCAGGAAGCAGACTGCGCCCACGACCGCGGCCAGCACCACGCTGATGGTGAGCGCCGTGAGGACCGTGGGGCGGTCGACCAGCCCGATCCGGGCGGGCAGACCGAGGATCGGAAGCACGAGGTCACCGGTGCGGCGCAGCTCGTAGTAGGCGAAGGCGACGTACATGCCGATGGCGGCATGGCCGAAGTTGGTGACGTTGCTGGCCCGATGCGTGACCACCACCCCGATGGCGAGCGCCGCGATGACCGCCCCACCTCCGAGGCCGAGGACCAGGTAGGTGAGGTGGTTCGTCACGTCCCGCCATCGAGCGCGCGTGCGAAGAGGTCGACCGTGTCGTACCAGTCCTCGTTGAGGGTCACGATGTCGCCCGGCGCCCGCACCTCGATGAGCGACTGCTGCGGCGCGCACAGCGAGGGCAGGCCCTCCACCTGCTTCCCGTCGCAGGTGTAGGGGTGGCCCCAGAAGCCAGGCCGGGACTTGGCGGCGCGCATCGAGTCGAGGATCGCCTGCCGACTGATACCGCCGGCACCGAGCTCGCGGAGCACGCTGTAGAGGTTCATGAAGGAGCGGAGGCCGACCGTGCCTGCCCCCCCGGCCTCGCCGTTCGCGTAGAGCTCGTTGACCGCGTTGAAGACCCCGGCCTCCACTGCGCCCTGGCCCGCGGGCGGCCCCTCGGAGTTGAAGACCACCTTCTTGTAGGAGTCGCCAGAGGCCCGGATGATCTCGTCGTCAGCGCACGCTCCCACGAGGTAGAGCTGGGCCTCGATGCCGAGCTCCTGGTAGGTCTGCATGATCGGCGCGCACACCGCGCCGGCGGCGGCCACGATGATCGCGTCGGGCTTCGACGCGGCGGCGCGGGTGAGCACGGGCAAGAAGTCGGTGGCCGTCAGCTGGAAGGACACCGTCTCGACGTCCACCCCCAGGAGCTTGGCCACGGGCACGGCGTAGTCGTTCACCGCTGCGTTGAAGCTCTCGAACTCGCCGTAGGCCAGCACGGCGCTGTCCCCGCCTTCCGCGGCGGTGCGGGCGAGGAAGGCGGCCAGCGCACCCGTGACGCCACCCGAGAAGAAGAAGGTGGTGTCGCTCTGCTGCTCGATGAGGTTGGCCGGGATGCCGCCCACCTGGGCGATGCCGTTCTGCTCGAGCACGGGGATCGAGCCGTTGCTGGTCACGTCGATGCCCCCCACCAGGGCGACCACGCCGGCGCTCTCCAGCTCTTGGGCGCAGCCAGCCGACTGCTCGGGGTTGAAGCTGGTGATGCACGTGTGCAGCTCGAGCGGGTGGCCGTCCACCCCGCCCAGCTCGCGGTTGACGAACTCCACCCCGGCTTCCGCGGCCCGGCGGATCTCGGGGAAGGATCCCAGCGGGGTGTCCTCCTGGTTGATCATGCCGATGCGGATCGGCTCCGCCGACGGGTCCGCCGCCGTGGGGGCATCGGGCACGGTGCCGAGGAACCAGTCCTCCCCGGCGTAGCGCTCGACGACGGTGTCGGCCTGAGCATCTCCGCCGCCATTCGACTCCGTCGAGTCCGCCGCCGTGGACCCGTCGTCGGCCACCGGCTCACTGCAGGCCGCCGCCAGCAGCACCCACAGCAGCGTCAACGCCAGCGCCTTCCGACCCATGATCCCCCCAACATCCAGAGCGGCTTAACACCGTTCAGCGTCTGGCTAGCATGGCACAGCCAACCGGCCTGACGCTCTAGGGGAACACATGACCGATCTCGACACGCCGACCGATGCCGTCCACACCCCCAGTCCGTGGCACCTGGCCGGCAACTTCGCGCCGGTCACCGACGAGCTCACCGTGGACGACCTCGAGGTCGAAGGGCTCTTGCCCGACGGCCTCGCAGGCACCTACGTCCGCAACGGGTTCAACCCGCGCACGGGCTGGAGCCCGCACTGGTTCTTCGGCCACGGGATGCTCCACGCCGTCGACCTGGCCGACGGCCGGGCCCGGTATCGCAACCGCTACGTTCGCACCCCCTATTGGGACGACGACGGATCCGACCTGCGTGCGCTCCTCGATCCAGCGCGCTCGCCCGCCAACACCCACGTGGTGCGCCACAACGGGCAGTGGCTCGCCCTCGAGGAGCAGCACCAGCCCTACGCTCTCGACGACGAGCTGATCACCGTGGGCCGGCAGGACTTCGGCGGCGGCGTCACCGGTTCCTTCACGGCCCACCCCCGGGTGTGCCCGATCACTGGCGAGCTTCTCGCCTTCGGGTACCAGCTCGTGAAGGCGCCCCACCTCACCTACTACCGGATCAGCCCGGCGGGCGAGGTGATGCAGGCGGAGCCCATCGACCTGCCCAACCCCGTGATGATGCACGACTGGAACGTCACCCCGAACAACGTCGTGTTCATGGACCTGCCGGTGCGATTCGGCCTTGACCGGGCGATGAACGGCGAGGAGCCGTTCTTCTTCGACCGCGACGCCGGCGCCCGGCTCGGCGTCATGCCTCGCACCGGCACCAACGACGACGTGACCTGGTTCGAGATCGATCCGTGCTACGTGTTCCACCCGGTGAACTCGCATGAGGACGGCGACCGGATCGTCCTCACGGTGTGCCGCTCCGAGGGTGTGATGCAGAACGGCTTCGATGATCTCGGGGCCATGGCCCAGCTGTGGCGGTGGACGATCGACCGCAGCACAGGCAGGGTGACCGAGGAGCAGCTCGACGACCGACGGTCGGACTTCCCCCGCGTCGACGACCGGCGCATCGGCCAACCGGTGAGGTACGGATACACGGCCCAGCTCACCTGGGAGGGGCCCGCCACGATCGGCTCGGAGCTGTACAAGTACGACCTGACGGACGGCTCGGCCGAGGTCCACACCACCTCCGCCCAGACCCGCCTCGGTGAGCCGGTGTTCGCCCCCGCGGGCCCCGACTCGGCCGAGGACGAGGGGTGGATCCTGGTCTTCGCCCACGACGAAGCGGACGATCGCACCGAGCTGCGCATCATCGAGGCGCAGGACTTCTCGGGTCCGCCCGTTGCTCGGGTGCGGCTGCCACGGCGGGTGCCGTACGGCGCCCACGGCAGCTGGCTCCCCGCGAGCTGACCCGCCTCAGCGCGAGAAGCTCAGCCGAGGTACGACGCTTCGAAGAGGTCGCGGCGGTCCTTCAGCTCGTGGGCCGGGCCGCTGATGATCACCTCGCCGTGCACGAGGAGGCACACGGTGTCCGCCACCTCCATCGCCATGGCCAGGTGCTGCTCCACCAGCACCACCCCGGCGCCGGTGTCGTCCGCGATCGAGCGGACCATCGGGAGCAGCCTCTGCACGATGATCGGGGCCAGTCCGAGGCTCATCTCATCGATGAGGAGCAGCTTCGGCTCCGCCACGAGGGCGCGGGCGACGGCCAGCATCTGCTGCTGGCCTCCCGAGAGCAGGCCAGCCTTGCGATCGAGCAGCGTTTCCAGGACCGGGAACAGGCCCAGCACGCGCTCGACGGCCTTGGCCCGGCGGCGCCGACCAGCCAGCCCCACGCCCAGGTTCTGGCGGGCGGTGAGATCGAAGAACAGCGACCGGTCCTCCGTGACGTGCCCCACCCCGCGCCGAGCCACCCGGTGCGGTGCTCGTGGGGTGGGCGGCTGACCCAGGACCTGGACGGCGCCGTCGATGATCGGTAGCAGACCCGAGACGGTCTGCAACGTCGTCGTCTTGCCGGCGCCGTTCGGCCCCAGCAGCGCCACGACCTCCCCGGCGGAGACGCGCAGATCCAGCCCCCGTACGACCGGGACGCCCTCGTAGCCCGCCACGAGGCCACGGATGTCGAGCACCACCTCCGCCGCCGTCACGCCGGGGCCACCCCCAGGTAGGCCTCGGTCACGCGACCATCCGTCCGAATCTGGGCCGGGGTGCCCTCGGCGATGACGAAGCCCGTGTCGAGCACCACGACGTGGTCGCAGGTGCCCAGCACGAGGCTCATGTCGTGGTCGACCAGCAGCACGCTGATGCCGTGGTCGGGGAGGCCGCGCAGATGGTCACCCAGCCGGGCCGTCTCGCTCGTGTCCAGCCCCGCGGCCGGCTCGTCGAGGAGCACGAGGGCCGGGCGCAGGGCCAGCGCGCGAGCCACCGCCACCAGCTTGCGTCGGCCGTGACTGAGCTCGCTCGGGTGCCGCTCCGAGACGTCGGCCAGGCCCACGGCCTCGAGCGCCCAGGCCACCTGCTCAGCGACGTCCTCGCCCCTACGGGGCCGAAGGGCATCGATCAACGGATCCCACCAGCGGGGCGTTTCCGCGCAGACCCGGAGGTTGTCGGCCACGGTCAGATCCTCGAACAGCTCGAGGGACTGGAACGTCCGTACGAGGCCCCGCTGGGCACGAGCAGCGGGCGTCAGCCTGGTGATGTCCTCGTCGTGGAACCTGAGGGTGCCCATCGACAGGGGCACGAAGCCCGTGATGGCGTCGATCAGGGTGGTCTTGCCCGCCCCGTTGGGCCCGATCAGCCCCACGAAGCTGCCGGCGGTCACGTCGAGGTCGATGTCCTGGACCGCGTGGACGCCGCCGAAGGTGACGGTGAGCCCGCGGGCGGTCAGCAGCGACATGGCGAGACCGTAGCCACCGGTGAGCCGCTACCTCGTGGTGGCGATGCCGCCGTCGACGGGGATGATGGCGCCCGTGAGGAAGGAGCCTGCCTTCGAGCTCAGGAAGATGGCAGGCCCGGCCATGTCCTCGGGACGGCCGATCCGCTTGAGCGGCATCATCTTGGCCATTCCGTCGCCCGCCGCTTCGAGGGTGGCGCGCATCATGCGGGACTGGAAGGGGCCGGGCGCGATGGCGTTCACCGTGATGGTCGGGGCGAGGTGCTTGGCCAGGTGGCGCGTGAGCTGGTGCACCGCGGCCTTGGACGCCGAGTAGGCGTAGGTCTCGAAGCCCGGCACCTGGATGCCGTCGACAGAGCCGATGTTGATGACGCGGGCGGGCTCCTCCGCGGTGCCGGCGGCCTGCAGCAGCGGGAGCAGGAACTTGGTGGTGTGGAACACGCCCTCGACGTTGACGTCGAGCACCCGCGCCCACGAGGCCGTGTCCTGCGCGGCGAGGGGCGCGCCCCAGTTGGCCCCGGCGTTGTTGACCAGGATGTCGAGCGAGTCCCAACGAGCGGCCACGGCTTCGCCGAGCCCTCGGCAGCCCTCCTCGGTGGAGAGGTCAGCGACGACGTAGGAGCAGTCACCCTTGGTCGACAGCTCGTCGGCCACCTGCCTGAGCGAGTCCTCCTTGCGGGAGGCGATGATCACGCTGACACCGGCCTCGACGAACCCGGCGGCGATCATCGTGCCGATGCCGCTGCCACCGCCCGTGACGACGGCCCGCTTGCCTGCGATGTCGAACAGCGGGGAGGCGCTCACTTCTTGGTGTACTCGTAGAAGCCCTGGCCCGACTTCCGGCCGAGGTGACCGGCGGCCACCATGCGACGCAGGAGTGGGATGGCGGAGTAGTGAGAGTCGCGGAACTCGTCGT
>DAIQBC010000130.1:0-7761 GCA_036781345.1 Acidimicrobiales bacterium
CCGGAAAGCGGTGGACGAGGCCCTCGACCCTGGCGAGCTCAGCCACGGCCGCCGGGTGGGTGAGATGGACCCCATGACCGGCTCCCTCCACCACCCGCAGCTCGCCCAGGGGAGCTTCGTCGGCCAGGACCCGAGCCGTCTGCTGGTGATGGGGTCTCGACGCCGAGCCGCACGCTGCGATCACCGGCACGACCAGGTCCGCGGCGGCGTACGGGGCCGGTGACGGCGCACGGATCGATCGCAGCTCCGCGACGAGGGCCGGTCCCTCGGCTCGCCGTTGCTCCTTCGTCCGCTCGGGCAGGGCTTCCCACCGCTCGTCGCCGATCATGCGCCGCATGAACCTCTCGGCCGCCTCCGCCTCGGTGCCGTCGGGGGCCACGGCGACGGCACCCGCCGTGGCCTGGGGCCACCACGGCTCCCAGGCCATGGGCGCCTCGTAGGCCACCACAGCCCGGGCCACCTCGGGCTCACGGGCCGCGAAGGCCAGTGCCACCACGCCACCGAGGCTGTGCCCGAAGATCACCGCAGGGCGGCCCGCGACCACCGTGGCCAGGTCATCCAGCTGGCGCGCGAACACGGGGCACGGACCGGTGGCGACGGACTTCCCGTAGCCACGTCGGTCGTAGCGCACCGTCGACAGGTCCGTGAGCAGGCGCATCACGCGGAGGAACGCCGTGCTCCGGTCGAGCGAGCCGTGCACGAACACCGCGCGTGGCGCACCCGGCGGCCCTGGCTGCTCAGCCACGAAGATGTCAGGCACAACGACGCACGCTAGAACGCTGGACGCATGGAGCTGCTCTTCATCCGACACGCCCTTCCGGTTCGCATCGACGAGGGGTCGGTCGACGGTCCCGCCGACCCGGCCCTGTCGGGTCTGGGCCACGTCCAGGCCGGGGCGCTCACTGATTGGCTGCACGGAGAGGCCCTTGACGCCCTCTGGAGCAGTCCGATGCGCCGGGCCCGTGAGACCGCGCTCCCGGTGGCTGCTCGTCTCGGTCTGTCCATCACCTTCGACGACGGTCTGGCCGAGTTCGACCGGGACGCCGCGAGCTACATCCCCATCGAGGAGCTGAAGGCGGCTGGGGACCCGCGGTGGAACGAGGTGCCTGAGCAGCCCGAGCACTTCCGCGCGGTGGTGGTCGAGACCGTGGAGCGCATCGTGGCCGCCCACTCGGGCCAGCGGGTGGCGATCGTCTGCCACGGTGGCGTCATCAACGCCTACGCCGGCCATGTCCTCGGCATCGACGATCCGTTGTTCTTCCTACCCGACTACACGTCGATCAGCCGCGTCTTCGCGGCGGGCACGGGTCAGCGCAGCATCGCCAGCCTCAACGAGGCGGCGCACCTGCGACACCTCTGACCTCGAGCACTTCAGCTCAGCTGCGAGGCACCTGCGACCAGGGCACGTCCTTGTCGTTGCGCACGTCACCGGGGAGACCGAGCACGCGCTCCCCGAGGATGTTCTTGGCGATCTCCGTGGTGCCGCCCTCGATCGAGTTGGCGCGAGCCCGCAGGAACGCCTGCTGCGGGTTGGCCCACTGCATGGCGTGCTTCGGGCGCTCCATCGGATAGCCGTCGGGCTTGAGCATCCCCTCGGCGCCGAGCAGCCCCACCGTGAAGGCGCTGATGTCCTTGTTGAGGTCGGCCGACAACGCCTTGCCGATCGACCCCTCCGGCCCCGGGGTCCCCACTGCGCGCAGCTGGCTGGCCCGGATGTTGGTGAGCCGCAGCACCTCAGCCCGCACCCACAGGGCCATGAGCGCATCCCTGCGAGCGGCGTCGGTGTGACCGCCGGCCTTCCACTCCTTGACCGCCTCGCCGATGAACCCAGCGCCCTTGGCGGGGATGCCGCCCCCGATGGCGACCCGTTCGTTCATCAGGGTCGTGAGCGTGGCCCGCCAGCCCTCGCCCACCTCGCCGAGCCGCTCCGAATCGGGGATGCGCACGTCCGTGAAGTAGACCTCGTTGAACTCGGCCTCACCGGTGATCTGGAACAGCGGGCGCACCTCGACTCCCGGGGCGTGCATGTCGACCACGAAGTACGTCATGCCCTTGTGCTTGGGCTGATCGGGGTCCGTGCGGGCCACCAGCATCCCCCACTTGGCCAGGTGCGCGAGGGTGGTCCAGACCTTCTGTCCGTTGACGATCCATTCCTCGCCGTCCAGGACGGCCTTGGTCGCCAGCCCTGCCACGTCGGACCCGGCCCCGGGCTCCGAGAACAGCTGGCACCACACCTCCTCGCCGGTGAACAGCGGTCGCAGGTAACGCGCTTTCTGCGCCTCGGTGCCGTGGGTGATGAGCGTGGGGGCACCCATGCCGTGACCGATCACGTTACGGAACGCCGCGATGGGCGCGCCCGCGGGGTACAGCGTCTCGTTGATCGTGCGCTGCTGACGCGGCGACAGGCCCAGGCCGCCCTGGCCCACGGGGAAGTGCACCCAGGCCAGGCCGAGGTCGAACTGGCGACCGAGGAACGCCACAGGGTCGGTGTGCTTCGGGGGCAGCTCCTCGAGGAGCTGCTGGCACAGCGCAGCGACCGTGGTCTCGTCGGTCTCGGGAGAGGCGGTGTCGAGCGATGTCATGGCCGGACATCGTACTTGACCGACGGGTCAAGTTGCCGCGGCAGGCTCAGTTCAGACGGGCGCGGAGCCGCGCGGCCGCGTCCCGGTCACCTTCAGCCACCGAGCCCTCGAGGATCGCCGCGCCCTCTGCAAAGCGACCGGACGCGCCCAGCAGCACCCCCAGCTCGCGACGTTCCTGCTCGCTGGCCCCCGGGAGCCTCAGGCGCAGGTCGAGAGCCCAGCACAGCCCCCGTCGATCGCCTCCCCGTCGGTAGGCGGTGGCGAGGTTGGCCAGCAGCCGGGCGAGGATGGCCGACGGGGCTGAGGGTTGGAGGAAGGCGTCGTCCCACGGCAGGGGCGACCCGGCCTGGGCGAACACCGCCCGACAACCGGCCTCGTCGAGCTCACGGCCCCCGTCGAAGGCGTCGAGATAGCGGTGCGGCTCGAGGACGGAGCGGGCCAGGAAGTGGCCGGGCATCCCGATGCCTTGGAGCTCGACACCACATCGCCGCCCGACCTCCATCGTCAGCGCGACCAGGGTAAGTGGGATCCCTCGCCGACGCTCGAGCACCTCGGGCAGCAGAGAGTTGCGGGGGTCGTAGTAGGTGTCGGTGTCACCCGTGAAGCCGAGGGTCTCGAAGAGATGGGCGCGCACCCCGTCAAACGAGGCCTCAGCCACGCCACCGGCCAGAGCGTCGAGGCGGGCCATCTGGTCGGCGACCTCGAGCTCCGGCAGGGCGTGGGCTGCGATCAGCAGCAGCCCCTCGTCGAGCGGCAGCGGCCCGCCCGATCGTGCGAGGAGGGTCGCGAAGCGCTCGGTCGGATCCTCAGCCACCTGCTCACGGTATCGGCGACTACGTTGCCGCCATGTTCCCTGGAGACGTCGCTGCCACCGCCCCCGACCGGCCGGCCGTGGTCATGGCCGGGAGCGGCGAGGTGGTCACCTACGCCCAGCTGGATGCAGAGGCCAACCGGCTGTCACGGGTCTTCCGCGCCGGCGGGCTCCAGGCGGGCGACCACGTTGCCCTCTGCCTGGAGAACACCGCCCGGTTCCTCCCGGTGATCTGGGGCGCCCACTACGCCGGCCTCTACTACACGGCCATGAGCTCCCGGCTGACCACGGAGGAGATGGCCTACATCATCGAGGACTGCGGCGCCCAGGCCCTCGTCACCTCGATCCACAAGGCCGAGCAAGCGGCCGAGCTGGCCGACCAGATGCCCCCTGTCCGGGTGCGCCTCATGCTCGACGGCGTCATCGAGGGCTTCGATCCGTACGACCTGGCCCTCGCCGGCCAGCCCGCCACCCCCCTCGACGAGGACCGGGTCGAGGGCCAGGACATGCTCTACAGCTCGGGCACCACCGGCCGCCCGAAGGGCGTGAAGGTGCCCCGACCCGATGCCCCGCTCGGCCAGGGGGCCGACGGCGTCACCTCGCTCGGCCAGCTCCTCTTCGGCGCCGATGAGTCGACCATCTACCTCTCCCCCGCCCCCCTCTACCACGCGGCCCCGCTGCGCTTCTGCCGGGCCGTGCACCGCGTCGGCGGCACCGTGGTCGTGATGGAGCACTTCGACCCAGAGCAGTACCTCGCCCTGGTCGAGGAGCACCGCGTCACCTTCAGCCAGGTGGTGCCCACGATGTTCATCCGGATGTTGAAGCTGCCCGAGGACGTGCGATCGAGGTACGACCTGTCGTCCCTCACCGCCGTGGTGCACGCCGCCGCGCCCTGCCCAGCCGAGGTGAAGGCCAAGATCATCGACTGGTTCGGCCCGATCGTGCACGAGTACTACGCCGGCACCGAGGGCAACGGCTTCGTCTACTGCAACAGCGCGGACTGGCTGGCCCACCGGGGCACCGTGGGGAAGGCGATCCTCGGAGTCGTGCACATCGTCGGCGAGGACGGCGAGGAGATGCCCGCCGGCGAGTCGGGCACCGTCTACTTCGGGGGCGAGGCCGCCTCCACCTTCGAGTACCACAACGACGCCGAGCAGACCGCCGGGTCTCGCGACCCCAAGGGGCGAGGGTGGAGCACGCTCGGGGACGTCGGCTACCTCGACGAGGACGGCTTCCTGTACCTCACCGACCGCAAGGCGTACATGATCATCACCGGTGGCGTGAACGTGTACCCGCAGGAGGCGGAGAACGTCCTCGCCATGCACCCGAAGGTGGGCGACGTGGCTGTGTTCGGCGTGCCCAACGAGGACTTCGGCGAAGAGGTGAAGGCCGTGGTCGAGCCCGTGTCGATGGATGATGCCGGCCCCGCCCTCGAGCGCGAGCTCATCGACTACTGCCGACAGCACCTCGCCGACGTCAAGTGCCCCCGCTCGATCGACTTCCGTCCTGAGCTCCCCCGCCACCCGACGGGGAAGCTCTACAAGCGGCTCCTCAAAGACGAGTACTGGGCGGCCGCCGGCCGCTCCCTCTGACCCCCGGTCAGCCCTTCCGGGCGTCAGACAGGGCGATGAAGCCGTTGTTCAAGGCGTCGACGTCGTCGGTGATCAGCGTCACGGTCGACGTGCAGTCCTGCAGGAAGTAGTTCCGCCCTACCAGCGACGTCGCCACCGGCACCGTGACGCGGCCCCGGATGCTGCTGCCTGGCTGGCAGCTCGGGATGTTGAGGTTCGGGACCACCATGAAGGGGTCACCAGCCCGACCCAGGCGCCAGTCCTCCAAGAGGTTGATCGTGGCCGTCGCACCCGAGGGGAAGTCCACAGTTGCATTCCCCGTTGCGGCTCCTTGGCTCGTCGCGATGGCGGGCACCCCTCGCCGCACTGCCGTACGGGCCGCCCCGACCGTGCCTGACACCGGGATGATCGGTCCCATGTTCTGCCCGAGGTTGATGCCCGAGAGGACCAGGTCCGGTGTGACGTGCGCGACGTTGAGGGCATAGATCACCGAGTCCGCCGGCGTACCCGCCACGGCGATGGCCGACCTCCCGCTGGCGGTCGTCGAGGGGCTCCCCGGAGCGCCGCCCGGTGTAGTGGTGTCCCCCACTCCTGACTGGTTGGTGGCCGGCGCCACAACCGTCACGCGCACACCCGGGACCAGCCGGAGTGCCTCCACGAGGGCATCGATGCCTGGAGCGCCGACACCGTCATCGTTGGTGACGAGGATGTCGAGCGCCTCGGGATGGCTCGCGATGTAGCAGTCGTCCGTCGTCGTCGTGAGGTCGACGCCTGGCTCGAGACACGGATGCACCGCGGCGAACACATCTGGTTGGTTCTCGTACGGGCGGATCACCCAGACCGGGAGCACCCACGCATCGGAGCTGCCGATGCGCGTCCAGTGATCCCGGTCGCCCGCGAAGCCGGCGGGCTCGCTACTCGACTCCGCGTAGTACGCCGCGCCGGCGAGCTGGTTCCCGTCGTAGAGCAGGTACTGCGGGGCACCGGCTGAGAAGGAAGTGCCCGGCCGCATCTTGTACACGGTGGCTTCGCCGACGCTGACTGGGTGGGCCGTGGTGCCACCACCGGCCGCCGCGTCGGCTGGCGTCGGGTACTGGTACGCCCAGGGGATCACCACGTCCATGGTGGCCGAGAAGGCCCCGCACTCCGTGGCGGTGATGCCAGAGCCTCCCTCACACCACCAGCTCGAGGTGCCCTCGGCGACGTTGCGGTAGACGGCCGGGAGGTACAGGCAGCCACTGGCCAGGAACGACACCGCGAGGAGCATCGTGATCGTCCCGAGTGCGCGCCGTGGCATGAGATGCAGGTTCATGAGTCCCCCTTCTAGTGGGTGACGAGCTCCGAGGATCCATCGGTCGTCAACTCCCAGACCGTAGCCAAACGGACCGTGATCTACCCTCCCGAGGTGCCCGCCAACGCCGCCTACCCCTTCCTCGACTGGCCGGGGCCCATCCCCTTCGCGCATCGTGGCGGGGCCAGCGAGGCGCCGGAGAACACGATGCCGGCCTTCGAGCAGGCCGTGAACCTGGGCTACCGCTACCTCGAGACCGACGCGCATGTCACGGCCGACGGCGTGCTGGTGGCCTTCCACGATGATCGCCTCGACCGGGTCACCGACCGCGCCGGTGTGATCGCCGAGCTTCCCTGGGCCGAGGTGCAACAGGCGCGCGTCGACGGGCGGGAGCCGATCCCGCGGCTGGAGGACCTGCTCGACGCTTGGCCGGAGGTGCGGATCAACATCGATCCCAAGCAGGACGCGGTAGCCGAGCCGCTCGCCGCGGCACTCCGCC
Organism: Acidimicrobiales bacterium; assembly: GCA_036781345.1. Classification (GTDB taxonomy): domain Bacteria; phylum Actinomycetota; class Acidimicrobiia; order Acidimicrobiales; family VFJN01; genus VFJN01. The sequence goes on from DAIQBC010000130.1 coordinate 6,755, forward strand.
GCACGGGCAGCGTCGACCGGGTGTGCGTGGGTGCCTTCAGCGACACCCGCATCGCCAAGGTGAAGGCCCTCACCGGCCCTGGGCTGTGCACGTCGATGGGTCCCCGTGAGGTCGCCCGATTGGTCTCGGCATCGCACGGTGGCCCCGGAGGTGGAGGCATCCTGTCTCCGTGCGCCCAGGTGCCACCCCGCCAAGGGCGTCTGCCTCTCGTCACGGAGCGCTTCCTGGCTGCTGCCCACCGGTTCGGTGTGCAGGTGCACGTCTGGACCATCGATGACAGGCCCGAGATGGAGCGCCTGCTCGACCTCGGAGTCGACGGTGTCATGACCGACCGCCCCCGGCTGCTCAAGGAGCTTCTCCTCGAGCGAGGCGACTGGACCTGATGGAGCTGCCTCTCACCCCGCTCGACCTGCTGGCGCGGGCCCGCCGCCTCTTCGCCGATCGGGAGGGCGTGATCGACGGTGACGGGCGCTGGACCTACGGTGAGTTCGCCGAGCGGTGTGACCGCCTCGCGCATGCGCTGCAGCGCGACCTCGCGGTGCGGCCGGGCGACGTCGTCGCTTGGCTGTGCGGCAACACCCACGAGCTGCTCGAGGCGTACTACGGGGTGCTCCTGGCCGGCGGGGTGCTCCTCCCGCTGAACATCCGCCTGGCCCCCGCCGAGCTCCGTGACATCCTCGACGACAGCCGCGCGGTGGTCCTGTTTCGTCACCCCGACCAACCCGACCCAGGTCATTCGGTGCGCTCGGTCGTGCTCGGCGCCGACCACGAGGCGCTCCTGGCCGCCCAGCCTGCCGAGCCCCCCATCACCCCGCCGGTGGACGAGCGCTCCCCCGCCGAGCTCTTCTACACGTCCGGCTCCACGGGCAGCCCCAAGGGCGCCCTGCTGAGCCACCGCGGCCTCTACCTGCACGCCGTGCACAGCGCGCTCACGATGGGCATCACCGGCGACGACGTCATCCTCCACACGATCCCCCTCTTCCACGTCAACGGCTGGGGTACGCCGC
>DAIQBC010000131.1:0-7755 GCA_036781345.1 Acidimicrobiales bacterium
GCCACCGCGGGGGGCGGTGCCGGCCATGGGCTGGGCCCGCACCACGTCGCCGCTGCGGCCCACGAGCAGCTCTGGGCTGGCGCCGAGGAAGCCGTCGACCAGGAAGAGGAAGCACCCGGGGTAGGCGGCTCGCAGGCGGCTGAGCACGACCGTCCGGTCGAAGGGCACGTCGGCCTCGACGAGCACCTCACGGGCCAGCACCACCTTGCGGAGCCCGTCCGGCTCGGCCTCTCGCATGGCCTCGGTGGCGCGCGCCACCAGCTCGCACCACCAGGCCGCCGCCTGCACGGGTCGGACGATGACCTCGCCGGGCAGGCGGGCCGGGGCGGCGACAGGGACCCGGCACAAGGCAGCCACGTCGGGCTCGGACGCGCTGGGCGGGGTGATGGTGGTGACCCAGCGGGTGCCGTCCTCCGCCCGTCCCCACACCAGCTGAGGAATGACGAGCTCGGCCCCATCGTCAGGTCGGAAGGGGAGGGCGCCAAATGCGACGGCTCCCGTTCCGGGGATGCCAACTTGGTCGTCGGTCTCGATGGCGGCCAGCGCGGCGTCAGCCGCCGCGACGGGGACGCGCCGCGCAACACCTCGGCCGGCCAGGCCGACACGAGAGCGCTCCAGGAGGACACCGTCGCTGCCCGCCAGGGCCAGGAGATCGAGGTCGTGGTCGACCCGACGGGTGCGGGCGACGAGGGCCTCTCCGGTCACGCGTCTTCAGCCGCAGGTGGACGACAGGTGGCGGTGACCAGCTGGACGATCCCGGCCGACAGGAGCTGCCGGTGGACCTGCGTGAACCCCGCCGCCGCGAGCTGGTCGAGCATCACCTCGGGTGGGGGCAGGTAGGCGACCGATCGGGGCAGGTAGCGATAGGCGGCAGGGTCGGACAGGAGCCCGCCCACGAGCGGCACCACCTTGCCGAAGTACAGGCGGTGCCCGGCGCGCAACGCGCGGTTCGGCGGCTCGGCCACGTCCAAGAGGGCGATGCGACCACCGGGGCGCACGATCCGCGCCAGCTCCGCGAAGAACGGCGGAAGGCTCTCGAAGTTCCTCAGCGCGAACCCGCAGGTGACGCCGTCCACCGCGCCAGCGGGCAAGGGCAGACGCAGGGCGTCGCCGTGCACCAGGGGCGCCGGCGTGCGGGCGGCGGCCAGCATCCCGAAGGACAGGTCGACGCCGATCGGCCGCAGGTGGTGGGCGGCCAGCTCGCGGCACAGATCGCCCGTGCCGCAGGCCAGATCGATGACGGTGGCACCGGGGGTCAGCGCGAGCGTGTCGACCGTGCGGCGACGCCAGCGCACATCCATGCGGAAGGTCATGATGCGGTTGACGAGGTCATAGCGCGGCGCGATGGCGTCGAACATCGTGCGTACCGCCTCCACCTTCTCCTCGCCCTCGGGAAGGGTCTCGGGGTTGGTGAAGCGGCTCACCGGGCTCATGGTAGGAAGCGCCCGTGGCCCACCCCCAACCGGTGATCCTGTTGCCACCATCAGAGGGCAAGGCAGCGGGTGGCCGCGGATCGGCCTGGATGGCCGGCACGATGACCGACGCGGCGCTGGATCGCTCCCGCCGCGAGGTGCTGCGGGCGGCACGCGCGGCCGGGGTCACGCCGGTCCGGGCGCCGACGCTGCCCGCCATGGAGCGCTACACGGGGGTGCTCTACCGGGAGCTGGCCTGGTCGACGCTTCCCGCCGCCGCCCGTCGTCGCGGGGACGCGCAGGTGCGCACGGTGTCCGGCCTCTGGGGCCTGGTGGCGCCCGGCGACCCCATCCCGCCCTACCGCCTGAAGATGTCGGCCTCGCTCGACGGGCTCGGGCGGCTCTCGACGTGGTGGCGGCCGCGGCTCGCCCCCGTGCTGGCCGAGCTCACCGTCGATCGGGTCGTGTGGGACCTGCTCCCCAACGAGCACGAGGCCGCGGTGGACTGGTCGCGCTGCGAGCCGGCCCGACGGGTCACGGTCCGGTTCCTCGACGCCGAGGGTCGCACCGTGAGCCACTGGAACAAGCTCCTCAAGGGGAGCCTCGTGCGCTGGCTCCTCACCGAGCAGCCGGCGGGACCCGAGGCCCTGAGCGCCTTCCGCCACCCGCTCGGCTACCGCTTCGATCGGCGCACGTCGTCGCTCGCCGCCACGCCCGCGGCTGTCGTGCTCCGCGCTGCCCCGTAGGATCAGGGTCGTGTCGGCCCAACCCCACTTCCGCATCGCCGGCATCCCGGTCCGCGTCGAGCCCATCTTCCTCGTCATCAGCGGGCTGTGGGGCCTCCGCTTCATCGACGAGGGCCTCGACATCGTCCTGATCTGGGTCGCTTGCAGCTTCGTGTCGATCCTCGTGCACGAGCTGGGCCATGGCTTCGCCCTGAAGGCCTTCGGGCAGCCCTCGGCAATCGTCCTCCACGGCTTCGGCGGCGTGACGATCAGCCCGCGTCGATCGACCCTCACCCGAGCCCGGGGGATCACGGTCAGCTTGGCTGGCTCACTGACGGCGCTCGCCGTGCTGTGGCTCCCCACCCGCTCGTGGCTCGGCTCGGACGTGGGTCAGCGACAGCTCGTCGACTACTACTTCGGTGGCGGACTCAACCTCTGGCGACCGATGTACTTCCTGGCCTTCCAGAACCTGTGGTGGTCGGTGGCGAACCTGTTGCCGATCCGGCCGCTCGACGGCGGCAACGTCACCGCCGAGCTGTTCGGCATCCACTCGGCCCGGCGCATCTCGATCGTCGCCGCGGTCGCCGGTGGGATCTGGGCCTTCACGCACGATCAGGGCTACGCCGGGTTCTTCGCGCTGTTCCTCGCCTTCAACAACTGGCAGGAGATCCGGGCGGAGCAGGCAGGCGCCAACGTCGACGCCTTTCATGTGGACGCGCCCGAGGCGGGCAGCGCGCCGCCGCGGCGCGGTCGGGCGAGGCTGTCGGTGGTCGGCACGCCGCCGATGGCGCCGGCCATGGGGACGCAGGACCCAGAGCGTGTCGCGCAGATGGCCTGGGCGGCGCTGCGCGAAGGTGATCTCGCCACCGGCAAGCGCCTGACCACGGCCCTTGGCGCTGGTGCCGATCCCTACCTGCGCGCCGCCACTGCGCTGGCCACCGGCGACCCTGCCGCGTTCGAGCTCTACGAAGCCGCCTACGTGCTCGCCCCCAACGGGCCCCCCAACCTCATCGCCACGGAGGTGCTGGCTCGCTCCGGCGCGGCTACCGCGGTCGCCCGTCGGCTCGTGGAGCGCTCGGACGGCAAGGGGCGCGACGGCGCCGGCACGCTCCAGACGCACCTCCACTACGCCGACAGGTTCACCGAGGCCGCGGAGGTGGGCGAGGTGGTCTTCGAGGCCAACCCGCCGAGCAGGGCGCAGACCGCCTTCGAGGTGGCGTGCAGCTGGGCCAAAGGGGGCAACGTCGACCGGGCCACGCACTGGCTCGAGAAGGCCGCCGATGCCGGCTTCCGGGCACCCACCGTGGTGGACGGGGAGCCCGACCTGGCGGCGGTGCGGCTCGATCCGCGCTGGCCCCTCCTGCGGGCCCGCCTGGCCTGACGCCCCGCCTTGACCCGCGGGTCAAGGCGGCGTGGCAGACTCCCGGGATGGCCATCGACTTCACCTTCCCGCCCGAGATCGAGGAGATCCGCCACAAGGTGCGCTCCTTCGTGTCCGAGGTCGTCAAGCCCATCGAGGACAAGGCTGATGCCGATGCCTGGGGCCGGGACGACTGGATCAAGGGCATCATCGAGATGCGGGTCCAGGCCAAGGCGTGGGGCCTGTGGCTGCCGCACATGCCGAAGGAGTGGGGGGGCATGGGCCTGGGCCACGTGGCCATGGCCAGCGTGTCGGCCGAAGCGGCCCGGTCGCGGATGGGCCCGTTTGCCCTCAACGCCCAGGCGCCCGACGAGGGCAACATGCACACCCTGCTGCACTGGGCCACCGACGAGCAGAAGCAGAAGTACCTCAAGCCGCTGTGCGACGGCTACGCCCGCTCCTGCTTCGCCATGACCGAGCCCGAGGTGGCCGGGTCCGATCCCACGCTCATCCAGACCCACGCCGTCCAGGACGGTGACGAGTGGGTGATCAACGGCCACAAGTGGTTCATCTCCGGGGCTCGCGGCGCCCAGTTCGGGCTGCTCATCGCCCGCACCGAGGACGATCCCGACCTCCCGCAGGCGGCCAACTCGTGCTTCATCATCGACTTCCCGTCCGAGGGCTGGGAGATCGTCCGCGACGTCGAGACGATGTCCGGCGGCCACAACCACTGCGAGATCCGCATCACCGACCTGCGGGTGCACAAGGACCAGATGCTCGGCGGCCGAGGCCAGGGCCACCTGCTGGGTCAGTACCGCCTCGGCCCGGCCCGGCTGGCGCACTGCATGCGCTGGCTGGGCCAGTGCGAGACCGCACTGGAGATGATGGTCGACCGCTCGATCAACCGGTACAGCCATGGCAGCTATCTGGCCGAGAAGCAGGGCATCCAGTGGATGATCTCCGACTCGGCCATGGAGCTCTACCAGAGCAAGCTGATGGTGCTCCACGCCGCCTACCTGATCGACACCGGCCAGGATTTCATCGCCGAGGTGTCGATGGCGAAGCACTTCGTCGCCAACAGCCTCGGGCGCATCATCGACCGGGCCATTCAGGTGCACGGCGCCCTCGGCTACTCCACCGACACCCCACTGGCCGACATGGCCAAGCAGGCCCGCTGGGCCCGGTTCGCCGACGGCGCCGACGAGATCCATCAGATGCGCATCGCCCAGCGCACGATCGCGGACTGGAAGGACAACGGCACCGTCCGCAACGCCACCGGGAAGCTCCCGCTGTAGCGACCGGGGCCGCCGTGGCGGAGGCCCTGGTCAGAGGCCACATACCGTGGTAGGTTCGCCACCGTGAGTGTACTCCCGGGGATCGGTGGGGTGCCAGGGGTCAGCGATGCGCGGGCCCGTCACCTGCGCGCCCTCGCACAGGACCCGGGCAGCGATCCGCCGCGGGACGGGGTGGAGTCCGCCGACGTCTCTCAGGGTGGCCACGCCCGCGGCACGGTCCGGGCCAGCATGCTGTGCATCGCCCTCACGACGGTCGTGGCGGCCCTCGCCGCGATCCGCCAGCCGGACCAGGGCGTTCGTTCCGACGTGCTCGCCCTGGCTGGGGTCATCACGATGGCGGCGCTGATCTCCGCCTCGACGCGGCTCCGGTCACGGCGGGCCCGGTCGTGGACCCGCCAGCGTGACCCCTTCATCGCCTTTGCGGCCGCGGTCGGGGTGCTCGTGATGCCCAACGTGCTGCCAGCGGTCTTCGGGGACGAGCTGGGTCCGGCCGTCGACGGCCGGATGTGGGTGGCGAGCTCCCTCGCCGCGATCTTGGCCGCGGCAGGCTTCTTGGTGATGATCCGCGATCTCACCCCGAGGCGGACCATCGACGCACTGTTCCTCTCGGCCATCGGTGCGGTGGCCGCCGGGCTCGCCAGCTGGGTCGCGATCCTCCGCCTGGCCGAAGCCGACGTGATCGCCACCCGCCCTGCCTTCGAGATGCTGGCCCCGACGGTGCTCGATCTCATGGTCGTGGGTCTAGGGCTGCAGGTGCTGCACCTGCGGGCCCGCGGCCGACACGGCTTCAGCCTGCTGGTGCTGGCCTGGGGGGCGGTGCTGGCCAAGGACTTCAGCGCCATGCTGGCCACAGTCGCCGGCGGCACGCTCGCGTCCGGAACGATGGTGGTAGCGGGGCTCGTCTTCTTCGGCCTGCTCGGGGCGGCCGCGCTGCATCCCGACACCACCCGCACCACGGAGCCGGTCTTCGGCTCCCTGGAGCGGCTCCCCCGATCCCAGATCGGCCTGCTGGGCGGGGCAGTTGTGCTCGGTCCCGCCCTGTTGAGCATCGGTCTGCACGACCGGCACGCCCTGGGGCTCGTCGTCCCACTCTCAGGGGTGTTGTCGCTCCTCGTGGTGACCTACCTGGTACGTCTCGTGCAGGGCCGGGCCGTGCTCGAGCACCGCGCCCACCACGACGAGCTGACCGGGCTCGCCAACCGCCGGCTCTTCCAGGAGAAGACTGCAGTCGGTGTCACCCACGCCCGCCGGACCGGCGTGCACAGCGCCGTGCTCTTCCTCGACCTCGACCGCTTCAAGAACGTCAACGACAGCCTTGGCCACGCGGTCGGCAACCTGCTCTTGCAAGCGGTGGCCAGGCGCCTGCGGTCCGCCACTCGAGCCGAGGACACGGTCGCGCGTCTCGGCGGCGACGAGTTCGTCGTGTTCTTGCCGCAGCTCAACGATCCCGACGAGGCCACCGCGGTCGCCGCGAAGATCTTGGAGCGCTTCAGCGAGCCCTTCACGCTCAACGGACACCGGCTCTTCGCCAGTCCCAGCATCGGCATCGCGGTGTTCCCGGGGGATGGCGAGGACGCCGCCTCGCTGCTCGAGAACGCCGACGTCGCCATGTACCGGGCCAAGCAGCGAGGGCGCAAGACGTTCTGCGTGTACGACCGCACGATGAACGACCATGCCCACGAGCGCTTGAAGCTCGAGAACCAGCTCCACACCGCGGTGGAGCGGGGCGAGATGCGCCTCCACTACCAGCCCAAGATCTACCTGCCGACCGGGCGGGTGATGGGCATGGAGGCGCTTCTGCGCTGGCAGCACCCGGAGCTCGGCCTGCTCCAGCCGTCGTCGTTCATCTCCTTGGCCGAGGAGAGCGGCCTGATCGTGCCAGTGGGTGAGTGGGCCCTCGGCGAGGCGTGTCGTCAGAACCAGGCGTGGATCGATGCTGGCTTCGAGCCGCTCGTCGTCGCGGTGAACCTGTCCCTCCGCCAGTTCCAGCAGCAGCAGATCGGTGACACCGTGGCCCGCATCCTGCGGTCCACCCGCATGGACCCGGCCCTGCTGGAGCTCGAGGTGACCGAGAGCCTCGTCATGCAGGACCCGGAGGACGTGTGCCGCACGATCCTCGAGCTCAAGGCGCTGGGGGTCCAGTGCTCGATCGACGACTTCGGCACGGGCTACTCGGGCCTCAGCCACCTCACCGGCCTCCCGATCGACAAGCTCAAGATCGACCGGTCGTTCGTCGCGACCATCGGTGACGACCGCACCGCCCCGATCGTCGTAGCCGTGGTCGCCCTCGCCCACGGCCTGGGCCTCCAGGTGGTGGCGGAAGGGGTGGAGACCACTCAGCAGCTGGAGCGCCTGCACGAGCTCGGCTGTGACGAGATGCAGGGCTACCTCTTCAGCCCGCCGCTTCCGCCCGACCGCTTCGAGCAGCTGCTCATGCTGGAGTCGATCTCGCCCGGGCCCGGGCGGTTGGTGCCGCCATCGGCGCCCGCTGATCCCGTCTTCGCCGCGGGCTGAGCGCCCGAAGCGGAGCGGAGGTCGGCTCAGGCTTCCTGGGCGGCCTGCTCTTTGGCCCAGCGGTAGTCGGCCTTGCCGGCGGGGGAGCGCACGATGGCGTCGCGGAAGATGACCGCCTTGGGCAGCTTGTATCTGGCTACGTGGGTGGCGGCCTCCGCCAGCAGGTCCTCGGCGGTGGCCACGCCGCCGGCGCGCAGCTGCACGACGGCCACGACCTCCTGGCCCCAACGCTCCGATGGCCGGCCTGCGCAGACCACGTCGTATACGTCGGGGTGGTGGGCGATGGCCTGCTCGACCTCCTCGGCGAAGATCTTCTCGCCGCCGGAGTTGATGGTGACCGAGTCGCGGCCGAGCAGCTCGATGACGCCGTCCGCCGTCAGCCGGGCGCGGTCGCCGGGCACCGAGTAGCGGACGCCGCCGATCACGGGGAACGTGCGGGCCGTCTTCTC
>DAIQBC010000132.1:0-7528 GCA_036781345.1 Acidimicrobiales bacterium
TGGTGCCGGAGGCTTCCGTGGTGGTCGACGCCCCGCCATCATCATCGTTGCCGCCGCAGGCGGCCAGGCCCCCGACGACGAGCGCGCCAGCGACAAGCGCCCTCGGCCAAGTCGACCGATGATCACGCACAGACGACCTCCCCTTGTGGGTCTTCATCGTGAACCCGCCACAGGCCGAGAACCAGGGCCGAACGCCCTCTTCGCCGCCGCCGACGGGCGATGCGAGTCAACCGGCATCCAGTCGCGTCGTCAGCGCTGACGCCGACCCGAAATGACCTCTGGCCTGGGCGGATGGGCCCAGGCCAGTGAACGTGGATTGGTGGAGCTGGAGGGAATCGAACCCTCGTCCGTCAAGCGGTCGACGCCCGCGCTACGACCATTCCCGAGATCACGCCACTTCGGCTGGCGCACCGCCGGGTCGGAGGAGCACGCGAAGGTGCTCGCCGCCGAGTCTTTCCTCGAAGCCAGCGGTCTTTCCCGCCGTCAGTGGTCTCTCCCTACGGTCCGCCACTGCTTCTGTTGCCGGGCTGCAGTGGCCTGGCCCCGTGTGCCGTCACCGGTCACTGGAGCTCTCTACCACCTAGTTGGAACTAGGCAGCGAGGGCGTACTGCTCGTTGGCAGTTGTTGTTGTGCCCCGTTTAAGGAGTCTGAGCAACTCCGGTCGCACGAATCGCCGAGCAGTCTCAACGTCGAAACCGATCAGCCCCATGAAGGGTGATGTCAAGGATCACCCCGATCGCTCGGGGATCATCAGGCTACCGGTCAATCGCTCCGGTCACCCCGGTTGGCCCGGGCCAGGTCGCGGGCGGCGTCGCGGTCGGCGATCACCTGGCGCTTGTCGTGGGTGCGGCGGCTCTTGGCCAGCGCCAGCTCCACCTTGGCCCGGCCGTCCTTGAAGTAGATCGACAGCGGGATGAGCGACAGGTGCTCCGGGTCGACCCGTGCCTTGAGGCGCATGATCTCGTGGTGGTGCAGGAGCAGCTTGCGCTTCTGGTCGGGCTCGTGGCCCGTGTGCGACTGCGAGTAGAGCCACGGGGCGATGTGGAGCTGGTGGAGCCAGATCTCGTTGCCGTCGATGCGGGCGAAGGAGTCGGTGATCTGCACCTTTGCGTCGCGCAGCGACTTCACCTCGCTGCCGCGCAGCACGATGCCCGCCTCGATGGTGTCGAGGATCTCGTAGTTGCGGCGAGCTTGCCGGTTGCTCGCGATCGGCTTGGTCCCGACGGGCTTCATGGGGTCGCCCACGCTACCCAACCGCAGGCGCCAACTACCCTGCCGGCGTGCTGCACCTCACCCACGCCGCCTGGTCCGAGATGGTCGGCCACGCCTACGACGGCCTGCCTGACGAGGCCTGTGGGCTGCTGGCCGGCCCGCCCGGGTCTGATCGGGTCGTGGTGTTCTACGCATGTCGGAACGCGGCGGAGTCGAGCCGCGTCTACACGATCGACCCAAAGGACCACCTCCGCGCCGACCGCGATGCCGAGGCCCGGGGCCTCGAGATCAACGGCGTGGTGCACTCCCACACGCACACCGACGCCTACCCCTCGCCGACCGACGTGGAGCAGGCCCCCGACCCGTCGTGGCACTACGTGATCATCTCGCTGCGGCAGGAGGCTCCGGTCACCCGCAGCTACCGCATCATCGACGGCACCATCGCCGAGGAGGCGGTTGCGCTCAGCGACCGGTAGAATCCCGACAGGAACAGTCGACTTTCTCCGGAGCATCGCGTGGCCGTCTACGAATCAGCGCTCGACCTCATCGGCAACACGCCGATCGTCGACATCTCGTCGCTGTCGCCCAACCCGCGCGTCCGCATCCTCGCCAAGCTCGAGGGGCAGAACCCCGGCGGCTCCGTCAAGGACCGCGCCGCCAAGCAGATGATCCTCGATGCCGAGAAGGACGGGATTCTCGTACCGGGCTCCGGGCAGGTGATCCTGGAGTCGTCCTCCGGCAACACCGGCATCGCACTCGCCATGATCAGCCGGGTTCGGGGCTACAAGCTGAAGGTGGTGCTGCCCGACAACGTGTCCCTCGAGCGCCGTCAGCTGCTCGAGTCGTGGGGCGCCGAGATCATCAGCAACCCCGGTGCCGAGGGCTCCAACGGCGCCATGCGCAAGGCAAAGGCCATGGCGGCCGAGCATCCCGACTGGTGGTTCCCGTTCCAATACGGGAACCCGGCCAATCCGAAGGCGCACTACGAGGGCACCGGCCCGGAGATCTGGAGCGACGTCCCGGAGATCACGCACTTCATCGCCGGCCTCGGCACCGCCGGCACGCTCATGGGCGTGGGACGGTTCCTGAAGGAGCGCAATCCCGACATCCAGCTCTGGGCCATCGAGCCGCCGGCGGGGGAGTTGGTCGACGGGCTCAAGAACATCGATGAGGGGTTCATCCCTCCGGTGTTCCTCGACAACGACGGCTTCGACCTGCTCGATCGCCGCCTCATCGTCCGCCCCCGCGAGTCGATCGAGTGGACCCGCCGCCTAGCCGATGTGGGCATCTTCGCCGGTATCTCGTCGGGGGCGATCCTCGCCGGCGCCGTGAAGGCGGCTGGCCTGGTGGAGGAGGGCACGATCGTGATGATCGTGTGCGACGGCGGGTGGAAGTACCTCTCGGCCGGCGTGTGGACCGATGACATCGACGTCGTCGAGGCCCGCGCCAAAGCCACGATCTACTTCTAGAGCAGATCCCGTACCGCTTCCGGGGGGCGACCGAGCACCGCCCGACCGTCGGCCGTGACCACGATGGGGCGCTCGATGAGGATCGGGTGCGCCACCATGAGGTCGATCCATCGGGCGCGATCGCGGGGCAGGTCGCGGAGGCGGAGCTCGTGGGCCACGTCCTCACCCATCCGGGCGATCTCCCAGGGCTCCTTGCCGAGGGCATGGAGCACCTCGTCGAGCTCGGCCGCCGTGGGCGGCTCGTCCAGGTAGCGACGCTCCTCGAAGGCCACCCCCGAATCGGAGAGGATGTCGCGGGCGGAGCGGCTCTTGGAGCAGCGCTGGTTGTGCCAGATGGTCAGGTCAGCCATGCCGGGAGCGTAAACGCGCGCCATCGGGCAGCGACGGCTGACAACCTGGGGCATGACCGACGCCGGCCCCGTGTTCAACAGCGCCCCGCCCGAGCGGATCGAGATCGCGGGAACCGCCCTGGTGCGCTGCCGACCAGATCGCGCGAGCGCGGCGGCGACGGCGATCAACGTCAGCCTCGACCACCTTCGACCCTGGATGGCCTGGGCCGCCGAGCCGGCCACCGAGGCCGGCCTGGCCACCCTCTTCGCCGCCAGCGAGCAGCTCTGGGACGAGCGTCGCGACTTCGGCTACTCGATCGTCGACGCGGGCGACGACGACGTCGTGCTCGGCGGCTGCGGGCTGCACGGCCGGCTCGGCACGGACGGCCTGGAGATCGGCTACTGGGTGCACGTCGACCACGGCGGTCGCGGCCTCGCCACCAAGGCGTCCAGCGCCCTCACTGCCGCTGCATTCCGCATCGACGGGATCGAGGTCGTGCGGATCCAGTGCGAAGAGAGCAACGTCCGCAGCGCCCGCGTCCCCGAGAAGCTCGGCTATGCGTTCCAGGGGGTATCGGTGCCCGAAAGCGGCCCGTGCGAGGGGCGGCCGACGCAGGTGTGGCTCATGCAACGAGCCGCGTGGGTGACCGGTGGCTCGGAGGTGGCGTCGTAGCCTGGCGGCGTGGAGGACCGCCCCATCGGCATGTTCGACAGTGGGTTCGGCGGGCTCACGGTGGCCCGGGCCCTCATCGACCTGCTGCCGGCCGAGCACCTTGTCTACCTCGGCGACACCGGCCGCTACCCCTACGGGCCCCGCCCGCTGGCGGAGGTGCGGGCCTTCGCCGAGCAGATCACCGACCTGCTGGTGCGCGAGCACGACGTGAAGCTGATGATCGTGGCCTGCAACACGGCGGCTGCCACGGGCCTGGCCGAGCTGCAGGCGCGGGTCGACGTCCCGGTCATCGGTGTCATCGAGCCCGGCGTGCGCAGCCTGTCCCAAGCCACCCACAGCGGACGGGCGGGCGTGATCGGCACGGTGGGCACGATCGCATCGGGCGCCTACCAGCGGGCGGTGGCCGACCTCGCACCCGAGCTCGAGCTCACCTGCGCTGCTTGCCCCGGATTCGTGGAGTTCGTGGAGCGGGGCGAGACCCGTAGCGACCAGGTGGCCGTCCTGGCCGAGCGGCTGCTGGCGCCGGTACGCGATGCCAAGGTCGACGCGTTGCTGCTCGGCTGCACCCACTACCCGTTCCTCGCCCGCACCCTCAGCGACGTCATGGGACGCGAGGTCGTCCTCGTGTCCTCCGCCGACGAAACTGCCTTCGAGGTTCGTCACCGCCTCGAGGGCACAGCGCTGGCTCGCGACCCAAGGGCTGGTCCCGGCACGCACGTGTGGCTGTCCTCCGGCGACGTCGCCTGGTTCCGCGACCTCGGCCAGCAGCTCCTCGGACCCGAGCTGGCCGAGGTCCACCCCGTCATCTGGCCCTGACCTGCCAGGATGCGGGCCATGTCCTCTCCCCGCCCCGACGGGCGTGCCGCCGACGAGCTGCGCCCGATGTCCTTCGAGCGTGACTTCACCACGATGTCCGCCGGTTCCTGCCTGGTGAGCTTCGGGAACACGCAGGTGCTGTGCACGGCGTCGATCGACGAGGACGTGCCCCGCTGGATGCGGGGCAAGGGCAAGGGCTGGGTGACGGCCGAGTACTCGATGTTGCCGGGCTCGTCGCCCGAGCGGATCCGGCGCGAAGTGAAGGACGGTAAGCCGTCCGGACGCACCCAGGAGATCCAGCGCCTCATCGGCCGGTCGCTGCGGGCGGTGTGCGACATGCGGGCGCTGGGGGAGCGGCAGGTGATCGTCGACTGCGACGTGCTCCAGGCCGACGGCGGCACCCGCACGGCGTCGATCTGCGGCGGGTACCTCGCCCTGCACGATGCGCTGAGCCGGCTGGTGCAGACCAAGGACGTCGCCGCCCACCCGCTCACCGCGTTCTGTGCCGCCATCTCCGTGGGCGTGGTCGACGGCACCCCGGTGCTCGACCTGCCCTACGTGGAGGACTCGCGGGCCGAGGTCGACATGAACGTGGTGATGACCTCGCTCGGCGGCTTCGTCGAGGTGCAGGGCACCGCCGAGGGCACCCCCTACAGCCGGGCCGAGCTCGACGCGCTGCTGGGCCTGGCCGAGGCCGGCATCAACGACATCATCGCCCTCCAGCGGGAGATGGTCAGCGAGCCCCCGGCCCCGCGCTGATGCGCGTCCTGCTCGCCACGGGCAACGCCCACAAGGTCGACGAAATCCGCGAGATCCTCGGGCCCGGCTATGAGGTGGAAGCCCGCGACATCGGCGCCGAGGAGACCGGCACCACCTTCGAGGAGAACGCACTCATCAAGGCCCGGGCCCTCGCCGCCGCGAGCGGCGAGCTTGCGGTGGCCGACGACTCCGGCGTCGAGATCGACCACCTCGGCGGCGCCCCCGGGATCCACTCGGCCCGCTGGACCGATGACGGCGACTGGATCCCGCGGGTGCTGCGCGAGCTCTATGGCGTCGCGCCGGCCGGGCGCACCTGCCGCTACGTGTGCGCGGCGGCCGCGGTGTGGCCTGACGGCCGCGAGGTGGTCGTGCGCGGCGAGGTGGAGGGCGTCGTGGTCGACGCCCCCCGCGGCGAAGGCGGCTTCGGCTACGACCCGATCGTCGCCCCAGTGGAGGGCGACGGCCGCACCTTCGGTGAGATGACGCCCGCCGAGAAGCACGCCATCAGCCACCGCGCCCGCGCCTTCACCAAACTGGTTCTGTGGACGGATTCGCTCGCATAGCGAGCGTGAGCGTCCACAGAACCGGTGGGGTTCACCAGCCGCGCAGGTCGATGTCCCAGATCTCGAGGACGTCGTCGCCGTCGACGAGGTGGAGGCGCTCGTGCTGCGACACGGTGGGGTCGACGTGGGCGGGGACCACCCGGACGCGGTTGCCCACCCGCACCGTGGCGCCATCGGCCAGGCCGAAGGTGAGGTGCTCGTCGGACACGAACCAGCAGTCGCCCACCTCGAGCACGGTGGGGTCGCCGTGGTCCATGCCGAAGGCCTTGAGCCCGGCGTCAAGCACCCCGTAGCCCTTGGGGGACACCGAGATCACCGTGGTGCTCATGAACAACGCCGTCTCGAAGCCGGCGGCGTGTGGCACGTACTCGGTGTCCATCAAGCAGTAGGACCCAGCCTGAAGCTCGGTCACCCACCTGTTCGTGTCCCACGTGCCGGTGCCGCCGCCCGAGATGACGTCGCCACCTACCGTCTCGGCGGCCTTCAGCAGCCGGGCCATCGAGCGCTCCACCCGTTCGAGCTTCGTCTCGGTCGCCGCCCGCATGTGATGGCCCTCGTAGCCCATCACGCCGCGCACGCTCAGGCCGTGACCCCGAGCGAGATCAGCAAGGCGGCCCGCGTCATCGGGCTGGCAACCGCAGCGGGGGAGACCCACGTTCACGTCGATGAGCACCTCGGGGACGCGCGCCTGCGCGGCAGCCGCGATCGTCTCTTCGGAGTCCACCGCCACCGTCATTCGGGCCACCCCGCTGTCGATGACCGCGGTGAGCCGGCTTAGGTCGAGGCTCTCGTTGGCGAGCAGCAGGTCGTCGCCGAGCCCTGCGGCAGCCATGCCGAGCATCTCCCGCACGGTGGCGCAGCAGAACGCCCGGTGCCCGGCCTCTGCGAGCCGGGAGGCCAGGGCCGTGGACTTGAAGGCCTTCACGTGGGGCCGCAGCGTGAGCCCGGGCCAGCGGTGGGCCATCGTGACCACGTTGCGGTCGAAGGCGTGCACGTCCACCAGCAGTGACGGCGTCGGCAGGTCGTGCACCTTCACGCGCCGGACGTTAGGCGACGGACAGGGTGCCGGCGGCGGGACTCGAACCCGCACTGTCTGGCACCTAAAGCCAGTGCCTCTGCGTTGGGCTACGCCGGCGAGACATGCTCAGCGTAGGGCGCGCCGGGGTTCTCGTCGGCGCCGCTAGCCTCCATCGGCGTGACCCACGACCTGTCCCTCCCCCCGATGCCCGTCGCCCAGAGTCCGATGGGCAATCCCACCTCGGAGATCTTCAACCGGCTCCTGAAGGATCGGATCATCATCCTCGGCACGGACGTCACCGACGACATCGCCAACATCATCTGCGCCCAGATGCTGTACCTGGAGGGCGAGGACAACGGCAAGGACATCTGGCTGTACGTGAACAGCCCTGGCGGCTCCGTCACCGCCGGCATGGCCATCTACGACACGATGCAGTTCATCGCGCCCGACGTGGCCACGATCTGCATGGGCCTGGCCGCGTCCATGGGCCAGTTCCTCCTGTGTGCCGGCGCGCCGGGTAAGCGGTTCGCCCTGCCCCATGCCCGGATCATGATGCATCAGCCCTCGGGTGGCGTTCGGGGGCAGGCGAGTGACATCGCCATCCAGGCCGAGCAGCTCATCTACATCAAGCGGCTCATGGCCGAGCGCATCGCCCACCACACCGGGCAGACGTTCGACCAGATCCAGG
>DAIQBC010000133.1:0-7453 GCA_036781345.1 Acidimicrobiales bacterium
CGAGCACTGCCGCCTCGTCGAGGGTGCCGGCGTAGGCGAATCCCTCCCGGTGATCGACGATCACGCGGACGCCCACCCCGGCGGAGCTGGCCTGGGTGAGGCTCTCCACCTCGCCCCCGTAGGCCTTCACCGAGGTGCTCGTGCTGCGGGCGACGAAGGCCTCGACCTGCTCGCCGGCGCCGGCCATCTCGGCGATGCGGGCCGCGACGTCGAGCAGCTCCGGGTTGGCGGCCGCCATCTAGGCCGTGCCGCCTACGGTGAGGGCGGGCACCCGCAGGGTGGGCACGCCGTCGCCCACCGGCACGCCTTGGCCGTCCTTGCCGCACATCCCCGGGCTGCCCATGGCGAAGTCGTGGCCCACGGCGTCGATGCTGGCCAGGACGGCCGGGCCGTTGCCGATGAGGTTGCCCTCGCGGATCGGCTCGGTGATGCGCCCGCCCTCGATGAGGTAGGCCTCGGTCATGCCGAACACGAAGTCTCCCGATGCGGTGTTCACCTGGCCGCCGCCGAGGTGGGCCACGTACACGCCGTCTGGCGTGCCGGCGATGATGTCGTCGGGCTCGTCGGGGCCGGCCAGCACGTAGGTGTTGGTCATGCGCACCATCGGCAGGTGCTTGTAGCTCTGCCGGCGGCCGTTACCCGACCGCACCCGACCCTCCTTGCGAGAGCGCAGGAGGTCGTACATGTAGTCGGTGAGGACTCCGTCCTGGATCAGCACATTGCGCTGGGCGAGGGAGCCCTCGTCGTCCACCGCGAAGGCACCCCACTCCTCCGCCATGGTGCCGTCGTCGACGAGGGTGATCCGAGGGTCGGCCACCCGCTCCCCCATCCGACCTGCGAACACAGACGCGCCCTTGGCCACGAGATCGGCCTCGAGGCCGTGGCCGCAGGCCTCGTGGAACAGCACGCCGCCGCCACCGGGACCGATGACCACCGGCATGGTGCCCGACGGTGCCGGGCGGGCGGCCAGCTTGAGCAGCGCGCGCTCGGCCGCCTCGCGGGCGATGTCATCGACGTCGTAGCGGTCGAACAGCTCGAAGCCCACGGTGCGACCCAGCGACTGGTAGCCGGTCTGCATGCCGGTGTCGCCGGACGCCACCGCCATCACCGTGAAGAGCGTGCGCACCTGATCGTCCTCGGTGAGCAGGCCGTCGCTGTTGGCGATCAGGATGCGGCGGCGGCTGTCGCCGTAGCGCGCGGTGACCTGGGTGATGGCCGAGCCCGCGCCGCGCGCGGTGGCGTCGGCCCGCCGCAGCAGCTCCACCTTCCGGGCCTTGGCGACGTCCTCGGGCAGCACCGCGATCTCGTTCGGCCGGGGCGCCTCTTGGCGCGTGAGGGCCACCTCCACCACGCCTCCCCCGCCCGAGCGGGCGGCAGCACCGGCCGCCTCGGCCGCCTCGGCCAAGCCGGCCGCGGAGAGGTCGGCGGTGTGGGCGAAGCCGGTGGTGTCCCCCACGATCACCCGGATGCCGGCACCGCGGTCGCGGCCGGAGCTGAGGTTCTCGACCTTGCCGTCGTCGAAGATGGCGTTGGAGCTGGTCTTGTCCTCCACGAAGATCTCGGCCAGCTCGCCGCCGGTGCGCAGGGCCGTGCCCAAGGTGGTTTGGATGAGGTCGTGGTCGAGCAACGGGCTCCTCGTGGCCGGGTGGCGGTCCGGGGTATCGTACCCAGGTGCCTCTGTCCGTCGGTCTCCACGGGAGCGCCAAGCTGGTGGTCGCCCACGAGGACACCGCCGTGGCCCTCCGTTCCGGCGAGGTGGCCGTGCTGGGCACGCCCCGCCTCATCGCCCTGGTGGAGGAAGCGGCCATGGGGGCCGTGAGCGACCATCTACCGAAGGGCCACACCACGGTCGGGATGCGGGTGCAGGTGGATCACCTGGCCCCCACGAACATCGGTTCGTCAGTGTCTGCGGAAGCCACCCTCGAGCGGATCGAGGGCCGCCGACTCACCTTCACCGTGTCGGTCACCGACGAGTGCGGCCTGGTGGCGGCCGGCAAGGTCACCCGCGTCGTCGTGGAGACCGAGCGCTTCCTCGAGAAGGCTCGCTGACCTACAGGCGGGTCAAGAACTCGTTGAGCGCCGCCCACCAGTCGGCGGGGTTCTCGAACTGGGGCGAGTGACCGGCGCCGGGGATCACGACGAGCTCTGCACCGGGGATGACGGCGGCCATGCGGTGTGACGGCCCCAGGAAGGGCTCGTCCTCGTCGCCCACCAGCACCAGCGTGGGCATGTCGACTGCCTCCAGGTGGGGCAGGCGGTCGCGGTCGTCGGTGGCGCCGGTGAGGGCCGGCAGCATCGCGGCGTACATGGCCGGTGACGACGCCAGCATCTTGCGCTCGCCGAACTCGCGGTAGCCCTCCCGCGAGGCGAGCGCCCGCTCGCGGGCACCGGATGTGAGCGGATCGGCCTCCGCCACCGCATCTTGGGCCGCCATCACCGCCGCCATGCCCTCAGCGCGGGCGATGGCCACGCCGAGCTCGACGAGGCCAGGGTCGACGCGCAAGGAGCGGTGCGACGTGTTCATCAGCACGAGTGCCTCGAACCGCACCGGGGCCCGGAGCACCGCCATCTGCACCACCATCCCACCCATGGAGTGCCCGAGCACCGTTGTCCGCTCCCACTCGAGGGCATCGAGCAGGGCGAGCAGGTCGGTGGCGTACGCATCAAGCGAATAGGCAGCTTCCTCCGCCGGATGGCTGCTCGCTCCATGACCACGCTGGTCGGGCGCCACCACATGCCAACCGAGCTCGGCGAGCACATCGAGCCACTCCGTGAAGTCCTCCTTGGCACCCGTGAAGCCGTGCACCAAGAGGAGCGGCCGCCCGCCATGGCCAGCCTCGGCCACCGTCAGGGTGACGGCACCGCCATGACCCTCGACCTCGAGGGACCGCTCGATCACGAGCCGGCCGCCCCGCAGGCACCACGGAGGGGCGCGGGGACGAGGTTGCGGAGCATGGACCCTCCAGAGGGGTGTGTCGTAGCGGTTCGGGCGGGCTCCACCGGTGATCCGTCCCGCCGAACGATCTGCGGAAGCGTACCGGCCGGCCCGATGTGGCGACAGGGAGGCGTACGATGGACTGGCTCGACGACGGGGGGAGACGGTGAACCGGAAGCAGGCCGTGTCTCTGGCGCTGCGCCTTGGTGCCAGCACGCTGATGCTGGCCGTGCTGATCTGGCGCGTCCCTCCGATCGAGCTCGACGAGGTCGTCCCAGAGCTCACGGCCCGGACGCTGCTCTGGCTGAGCTTGGCGGTCGTGCTCACCCTCACAGGGATCGTCTTGTCGGCGATGCGCTGGCAGCGGGTGCTCGAGGTGCTCGGCCTGCGCGCTGGCCTGCGCCGTCTGCTGAGCCACTACCTCGCGGGCCAGTTCGTCTCGAACGTGCTGCCCACCACGATCGGCGGGGATGTGCTGCGGGTCAGCCGGCTGTCGAAGGAGACCGGCGAGTCGCCCAAGACCTTCGCCTCTGTGGTGCTCGAGCGGCTCACGGGATGGCTGGTCCTGCCGCTCATCAGCCTGGTGGGCTTCACCGTGAACCCACCGCTCCAGCACCTCGGTCGGGCCACGCAGGTGGCCGTGGGACTGGCCTTCGTGACCTTGATGGCGCTGTCCATCCTCCTGTACGCCGTGGCCGACCAGCGCATCGGTGGACGCTTCGCGGCACGCGACGGCTGGCGCCGGTTCGCCGGCGCCGTCCATCTCGGCCTCGATCGCCTGAGGCGCGAGCCCGGGGCGGCGGCGAACGTCCTGCTCGTGGGCTTCGCCTACCAGATCGTGCTCGTGCTGGCCGCGGTGGCCGCCGCTCAGGCGCTCGGTGTCCGCCCCGCCGGGCTCACCGCGCTGCTCGCGTTCTTCCCTGCCGTGGCCATCGCCCAGGTGCTTCCGATCGGCATCTCCGGCCTCGGAGTGCGGGAGGGCGCCTTCGTCCTGTTCCTCGGCCCCCTGGGAGTGGCCGCTCAAGACGCCATCGCCCTGGGCCTGCTGCTGTACCTGCTCAACCTCGGCGTGAGCCTGCTCGGCGCGCCGGCCTTCGCTGTGGGCGGGCGCCTCCCTGGTCCCGACACCGCCCTTCCGGTGCCAGCCTGACCTGCTAGCCCTGTGCCGATGACCGACGTCGCGGCGGACGCCGACCGGCACCACCACCGCATTGGCCTCCGTTGGTGGAAGGAGGTGCTGCTCGGCGTCTTCGTCTACGTCGTGTACTCGATCGTGCGGAACCAGTTCGGCTCGGCGGGTGGCGACCCGGGTCCGGCCTTCGGGCACGCCAAGGACATCATCGCCATCGAGCGGGCCCTGCACCTCTACGTGGAACCGGGGTTCCAGCAGTGGTACCTCGACCTGCCCGCCCACGGTCTCATCCGGCTTTGGAACATCTACTACGGCCTGGCCCACTTCCTGGTCACCTTCGTGGCCCTGGTGTGGATGTTCCGCGTCCACCCGCATCGCCACCGCGTGCTCCGCAACACCCTCGCCCTCACCACCGGGCTCGCGGTGATCGGGTTCGCCGCCTACTCGCTCATGCCCCCGAGGCTCCTCGACGACCCGGGCGAGTTCGGCGGTTGCCAGGTGTACGCGCCCGAGGCGGCGGCCGCCGCACCTCCCGACGCGATCACCGCTCCCGGCTGCGACAGGTATGGCTACGTCGACACGGTGGCGCGCTACGGCGGCTGGATCAGCTTCGGCGACGAGGGCATGAAGGACCTGTCGAACCAGTACGCCGCCCTACCGAGCATGCACATCGGGTGGTCCACCTGGAGCGCCATCGTGCTCGTGCCGTTGGTTCGCCGGCGGTGGGCCAAGCTCCTCGCAGCCCTGCACCCGGTGCTCACGCTCGTGTGCATCATGCTCACCGGCAACCACTACTGGATCGACGGCCTGGGCGGTCTCGCGTGCCTGGCCGCCGGCTATGGGCTGGCCCAGGTGCTCACGAAACCGGTCGCTCAGAAGGCGGAGCTCCACCACACGGGCTGACCGTGGTAGCCGGCCGTGGCCAGCACGCGCTCCTCCCCGTTCGGCCAGGTCGTGAGCCGCAGCTCGGCCCGCTCGCCACCGGGTTCCATGCGGAGCCAAGCCAGCGGGGCCGCGGCGGTGGCCTGCTGCCCGGCGCCGGCGAGCGTGTCGCGGAACCGGCTCCGTCGCTCGGGGGAGAGGTACTGGAGCACGATCGAGTGGGCCACCACCGTGGCCAGGCCCGGTGTGGGGGACGCCAAGCGCGCCGCCACCCATTCTGCGGCATCTCCCTGGTCGACGGTGGCTGGCACTCGTCGCGCCACCGCGATGGCGGCATCGAGCCGAGCCATGCGCTCAGGCTGGTCGGGCCACACGAACGACATGAGAGCCAGGCGACCCTCGGGCGTGGTGGCATCGAGGGGGTTGCGGTCGCATCCTGCCCGCTCGGCCACGTCGAAGGCAGCCGGAAGCTCCGGGGGCGCCCCCTCCCACACTCCGCTGAAGCGGACAGGGCTGCGGGGATCTCCGGCCACCACACGCCCCGTGTCGTAGGCGAAGTGATCCCAGCGCAGGTTCAGCCCGGCGCTCGCGCCCACCTCGAGCACGCGCAGCGGAAGCCCCGTGCGCGTGGCCACCTCGGCGTAGCCACCCACGAGCACGGCAGCCCGGCCGACTTCGTTGGTCTGCACGCCGTCGTCCGTGCGGCGCGCCACCTCTGCCCGATGGCGGCGCACCGTGCCGAGGAAGGCGGGACCGGGGTCACCACGATCCGTCCCTCCGGTCGACGGGTAGAACGCGGCGAGCTCGCTCGCCCGGCCGTCGAGCACGATGCGGTGCACAGCGCCCAGGAACCGCAACGCCAGCGCGGAACCGAAGGGATCGTCACCCCGACCCGCCAGGACCTCGGCGCAGACGCCGCCGGCCCGCAGATCGGCCGCCACCGCGTCGAGGACCCTCCCGTAGAGGGGGGAGGACGAGGAGGCGCACGCGCGAGCCTGGAAGGCGACCACGTCGAGCACCGCCGAGATGTCGACAGCCGGGTCAGCCACTGCGCTGCACGGGGCACACCTGCACCGTCTCGTCCACGCCCTTGAAGCTGCGACGGCGGGCACGTCCGAAGGTGACGCCGCGCAGCTCGCCCACCGCCTGCCGGACGGCGACGGTCGCCAGCACCTGCCCGCCCTTGGCCGTAGCGGTCACGCGGGCCGCGACGTTGATGTCATGGCCGATGAGGTCATCCGAGGTGACGACCGCCTCGCCGGTGTGCACCCCGGCGCGCAGACGGAGCTCGGGCGGAGGGGAGTCGAGGAGCTCGAGGGCCGACAGCACGGCCGCCTCGGCCGACGGGAACGAGAGCATCAGGCCGTCGCCGAGACGCTTCACCACCTTGCCGCCACGGCTCCGCACGATGGGCCCGATCACACGGTGGTGATCCGCCAGCAGCGCCAGAGCCGCCTCGTCCCCCTGGCGGGCCGTGAAGCGGGTGAAGCCCTCGAGGTCGGTGAACACGATCGAGATCGGGGTCGGGTGCACCTCGGACTCTCCGCCTCCAGGGTGCTCGTAGGCGAGCAGCTGCAAGGCGTTGAGCCCGATCGACGCCAGCGCGGACGGTCGGCGTTCGACCGAGCGCTCGAGGAACCGCTCGATCACATCGAGCGCCGGGGCCGTGCGGATGGGCCAGTGGCCGGGCTGCTCGAGCCAGGCCCGGTCGACCAGACCCACCTCGATCGCGGTGTCCGTGAGGCCAGGATCGCGACGCAGGAGCTCCGCGGCACGCTCGGCCAGCCCCACGCGGATCGCCTCGACGGTCGACTCCCCGGCGGCGCGAGCATCGTCAAGTCCGGCCATGCCGGTCAACCTAGCCAGCCGATCCGGGCGAGCCGACGGGCTCGCATGGTCTCGTCGCCCGGTGGGCGGGTACCGTTGAGTCCCCAGCGGCCGCTCAGGGCGGCCTTCCCCACGCCCCCGTTCGGACTTCCTCATGCTCCTCGACTCGATCTCCGGCCCCGCTGATCTGCGACAGCTCGGCTCCGCCCAGCTCGAGCAGCTGGCCGCGGAGCTCCGCCAGCTCATCGTCGAGTCGGTCGAGACCACGGGCCACGGTCACCTCGGCTCGAACCTCGGTGCCGTCGAGCTCACCCTGGCGCTGCACCGCGTCTTCGACTCCCCGCGGGACATCCTCCTGTGGGACACCGGGCATCAGGCCTACGTGCACAAGATGCTCACCGGCCGGGCGCGCGACTTCGCCACCCTGCGCCAGGCGGGCGGGCTCTCGGGGTACCCCTCCCGTGCTGAGTCCGAGCACGACTGGATCGAGAACAGCCACGCCTCGACGGTGATCAGCTACGCCCACGGCTTGGCCGTGGCCCAGGAGCACGAGCTCGGTGAGCACCGACGCATCGTGGCCGTCATCGGTGACGGCTCGCTCACCGGTGGGATGGCCTTCGAAGGGCTCAACAACCTCGGCCACTCCGGCAAGAAGGCCATCATCGTCCTGAACGACA
>DAIQBC010000134.1:0-7245 GCA_036781345.1 Acidimicrobiales bacterium
GACGCCCCGGTGGTGGACGCCCCGGTGGTGGACGCCCCGGTGGTGGACGCCCCGGTGGTGGACGCCCCGGCTGAGCCGCCCGCAGAGGGCTGATCCCCCCGTTCGCACCATCCCCCAGGAGCTCCCGCCATGTCGTTCACCGCTAAGGACGTCCAGAACCTGCGTCAGGCCACAGGCGCCGGGATGATGGATGCCAAGCGCGCCCTCGAGGAGACCGACGGCGACTTCGACGCCGCCGCCAAGTCCCTGCGCGAGAAGGGCCTGGCCAAGTCCGTCGACCGCTCGGGCCGGGAGAACACCCAGGGCGTGGTGGCGGTCGCCTCGGCACCCGGCGCGGCTGCGATCGTCGAGCTCAAGTGCGAGACCGATTTCGTGGCCAAGTCCGACGAGTTCGTCGCCGTGGCGCAGCAGCTGGCCGACACCGTGGCCACCGGCGGCTCGCTCGACGACCACAAGGAACGGGTAGACGACCTCAAGGTCACCCTCAAGGAGAACATCGACATCGGTCGCGTCGAGCGCCTGGAGGTGGCCGACGGCCAGGCCCTGGACATCTATCTGCACAAGCAGGAGGGTCGCGGCGTCAACGCGGTGATCGTCGTGCTCGACGGTGGCGACACGGCTCTGGCCCACGAGGTGGCGGTGTCGGCGGCCTTCAGCAAGCCCCGCTACCTCCGGCGCGACCAGGTGCCGCAGGCCGAGGCTGACGAGGAGCGCGGCACCCTCGAGGCCATCACCCGCGCCGAGGGCAAGCCCGAACCGGCCATCGAGAAGATCGTCGAGGGTCGCCTCAACGCCTGGTACAAGGACCAGGTGCTGCTCGAGCAGCCCTACGCCAAGGACGACAAGCAGTCCATCACTCAGCTGCTCGGGGACGCCAGGATCGCCCGCTTCGCTCAGGTGTACATCGGCTCTTGACCACCACCGCCGCCTACCGGCGGGTCCTGCTGAAGCTGTCCGGCGAGGCCTTCGCCGGACACGACGGCAACCCGATCGACGGCAAGGTGGCGGAGTTCGTCGCCAACGAGATCGTCGATGCCCGCTCACTCGGCGTCGACATCGCGGTGGTGGTCGGAGGCGGCAACATCTGGCGTGGCCTCACCGGTGCCGGTGCGGGCATGGATCGGGCCCAGGCTGACTACATGGGCATGCTGGCGACCGTCATGAACGCGCTGGCGCTCCAGGACACCCTGGAGCGCCTGGGCCAGCCGACGCGGGTGCAGAGCGCCATCCACATGTCACAGGTGGCGGAGCCCTACATCCGACGGCGGGCCATCCGGCACCTCGAGAAGGGGCGAGTGGTGATCTTCGCCGGTGGCACCGGCAACCCGTTCTTCACGACGGATACCGCCGCCGCCCTCCGGGCCGTGGAGGTCGAGGCTGACGCGATGCTGCGGGGCACCCACTCCGGGGTCGAGGGCCTCTACACCGACGATCCCCGCACGAACCCCGACGCCACGCTCATCCCGGAGGTCACCTACCTGGACGTGCTCAACCGGGGGCTCAAGGCCATGGACTCCACCGCCATCACGCTCTGCATGGACAACGCGTTGCCCATCATCATGTTCGATCTGCTGGGCAAGGGAAACGTCCGGTCCATACTCGAGGGAAACACGATCGGTACTGTGGTCCGATGATCGCGAGCCCTTGCCATGTCAGCTGAGCTCGTCAAGCTCGTGCTCGACGACGCGAGCGGCAAGATGGCCAAGGCCGTCGAGCACGCACGCAGCGAGTTCTCGGGCATTCGCACGGGTCGTGCCGCCCCCGCGTTGGTGGAGAAGATCCAGGTCGACTACTACGGGAGCGAGGTGCCACTTCAGCAGATCGCTGGCTTCCAGGTGCCCGAGGCTCGGATGTTGGTCATCAGCCCTTTCGACAAGAGCTCGCTCGGCGCCATCGAGAAGGCGATCCAGCACTCCGATCTCGGGCTCAACCCGAGCAACGACGGTCAGGTCATCCGCCTCTCCTTCCCGCAGCTCACAGCGGAGCGGCGCAAGGAGCTGGTGAAGGTCGTGAAGCACATGGCCGAGGATGGTCGGGTCGCTGTTCGCAACGTGCGCCGCAGTGCCCGCCACGAGCTCGAGGGGATGGCCAAGGAGGGCGATGTCCCCGAGGACGACCTCACGAGGGCGGAGAAGGAGCTCGACCGACTGACCCACAGCCACGAGGCGGAGATCGACAAGGCCCTCGAGCACAAGGAAGCGGAGCTGCTCGAGGTCTGATCGCCCGTCCTGGGATCCGCCAGGCCGTGCGACAGCACAACGAGCGATGGAGGTCCCATGACCGACGAACGCCCAAACGACCCAGCGGACAAGCGCACGAAACCGCCCAGCGAGGGGGTGCGCATCATCGGCGCCGAGGAGGCGGCCGAGGCCCTTGAGCGCGGCGACGTCGCCCCGCGCCGGAGCGGGGACGAGCCTCGGTTCGGCGACCGACCCACCGAGCCCGACATCGACGGGCCCCGGCCTGTGCTCCGCTTCCCGCTCGGGTCGTCCGGTCAGCACAACACCGAGCAGCCCGAGCCGGTCGTGCCCCTCGATCCCATCTCCGAGCCCGTCGAGCTGCCCCACTGGACCGAGCCGGCCACTGGCCAGGTGCCGCAGATCCTGCCCGAGCTGGCCTCCGAGGAAGGTGACGAGCTCGACGACTGGACGAGCTTTGCCACCTCCACGCCCCGCTGGCGCGATGACGCCTCGTCGTTCGAGGACCACGAGGGCTTCGAGGACATCGAGGCCTGGGGGAGCGGCGAGGACACCGACTCCCTCGGGGCCCTCGACGACCGCGAGCGACCCACCCACGACGACTACTACACCTTCGCTGACCTCGATGAGACCAGCACCGATTCGCACTCGGTCTTCGCCGACGTCATCCCGGCCGACGAGGACACGGCTTACGAGGACGCGGCCTACGAGGAGCCGCCCCCCGCCCGAAGACCGGAGCGGGCGCGTCGCGAGCCCGCGGGTGGTCACCGCCCGCTCTCCACCGCCGGTCCCAGCGGTGGAGAGCGCGACCTGGGGATCGCCGTCGCCGTCGGCGTCGGGCTGCTTGCCCTGGCGCTCGTCCTGTTCACGATCGGCCCAGCCGCCGCGATGGTGCTGGTCACCGCCGTCGTCGGGCTGGCCACCGCAGAGCTGTTCGGCGTGCTGCGAAAGGTGGGCTACGAGCCGGTCACGCTGGCCGGCATCGTCGGTAGCGTCGGCCTCGTCGTCGGCGCCTACAACAACGGCACGGCCATCATCCCGACGGTGCTGTTCCTCACCACGGCCGTCTGCCTGCTGTGGTACCTCGTCGGAGCGGCCACGGAATCGCCTGTGATGAACATCGGGGTCACCCTCCTCGGGGTGCTCTGGGTCGGGCTGTGCGGATCGTTCGCCGCCCTCTTGTTGGCGGTCGGTGAACCCGGCATCGGCATCCTCCTGGCCGCCATCCTCGGCACCGTCGGCTACGACGTCGGCGGCTTCTTCGTCGGGAAGAACGCCGGCAGGCAGCCCCTGTCCGCCGTCAGCCCCAACAAGACCGTCGAGGGGCTCCTCGGCGGGTGTGTGGGCGCCGTCCTCGTGGTGGTGCTGATCGCTTCGGTGGTCGGCTTCGGCCCGATCGACAGCCTCTCCGAGGGCGTGCTCGTCGGCCTCGCCATCGCCATCGCGGCGCCCCTCGGCGACCTGTGTGAGTCGCTCGTCAAGCGGGACCTCGGTGTGAAGGACATGGGCGCGATCCTCCCAGGCCACGGTGGCCTCCTCGACCGCTTCGATGCCCTTCTGTTCGCACTGCCCGCCGTCTACCTCCTCGCGACCCTCAAGGACTTCTTCATCTGAGCTCGGCCAACAAGGGCGGCCGGCCGAGCCCCCCTTGTCGGTAGCCTCCTCTCGTGACCACCTCCGTCTCGATCGCAGGGTCGACCGGGTCGATCGGGACGCAGACCCTTGAGGTCATCGCGGCCGAGGGCGACCGGTTCAGCGTCGCGGCGATCGGGGCGAGGTCCTCTATCGAGGTGCTGGTGGCGCAGTCCTTGCGGTGGCGCCCCGCGGTCGTGGCCATCGCCGACGCCTCGTTGGCGGCGGATCTCCGGGAACGCGTGCCCACCGGCACCGAGGTGCGGGGCGGCCCTGATGCCCTGGCGTCGATCGCTTCCGTCGGGGACGTGTGCGTGAACGGCGTCGTGGGCTTCGCCGGCCTCGGCGTGACCCTGGCGGCTCTCGGATCGGGCACGAGGCTGGCCCTGGCCAACAAGGAGTCGCTCATCGCCGCCGGCCCGGTCGTGCGGCGAGTCCGAGACCGGCCCGGGGCCGGTGAGCTCGTCCCGGTCGACAGCGAACACTGCGCCATCCACCAGAGCCTGCGGGCCCAGCACCCCTCCGGCGTCGCCGGAGACTGGGTGAGCCGCATCGTGCTCACCGCCTCCGGGGGGCCGTTCCGGGGCCGGAGCAAGGCGGAGCTGGCCGAGGTGACGGTTGTGGACGCCCTCGCCCATCCCACCTGGTCGATGGGGCCGAAGATCACTGTCGACTCATCAACCCTCATGAACAAGGGCCTGGAGGTGATCGAGGCCCACGAGCTGTTCGCGGTGTCCTACGACCGGATCGAGGTCGTTGTGCATCCGCAATCCATCGTGCATTCGATGGCCGAGTTCACCGACGGTGCCACGATGGCCCAGCTCTCGCTGCCCGACATGCGACTGCCCATCGCGTACGCACTCGCCTACCCGGAGCGGGTGACGACCCCCTTCGGGCGCATCGACTGGGCCTACGTGGCCCGGCTCGAGTTCGAGCCTCCGGACCACGATGCGTTCCCGTGCCTCGGTCTCGCCTACGAGGCTGGCCGGTTCGGAGGAACCGCCCCGGCGTGGCTCAACGCCGCCAACGAAGTGGCAGTGGCAGCATTCCTCGAGGGCCGCATCGCGTGGATCGCCATCCCTGAGGTCCTCACCGAGGTGCTTTCCCGGCATGATGGGGGGGCCGCAGACAGCGTCGAGGCCGTCATCGAGGCGGACCGGACCGCCCGGGTGATGGCCCGGACGGTGATCGCAGAGAGGTTCTCCCCGTGACCGACACCACCGTGAACGAGCGTTCAGAGCCAGATCCGGCTGCTGACCCGCGCGGCGAGATCGCCGGTGTGGATTGGCGCCTTGGGCTGCTCGTCTCCGCAGTGGTCGCGCTGGGCGTATTGGGCGGCAAGGGCTGGTTGCTGATCATCGGCGCCCTCGTGGTCATGATCTTCCTCCACGAGCTCGGTCACTACCTGACGGCGAAGTGGACCGGGATGAAGGTCACGGAGTTCTTCCTCTTCTTCGGTCCCAAGATCTGGTCGTTCAAACGGGGCGAGACGGAGTACGGCATCAAGCTGATCCCGCTGGGCGCCTATGTGCGGATCATCGGGATGAGCAACCTGGACCCCGATGTGCCCCCGGAGGACGAGCATCGAACGTATCGACAGCAGTCGTTCCCAAGGCGCGTCCTGGTGGTGTCGGCCGGATCGATCATGCATGTGCTCCAGGCCTTCGTGCTCTTCGTCGTGGTGTTCTCCGTGATGGGCGTCCCCGGCGGCGGTCGCCTGGCTGAGCGGTTGGGCGGTCCGGCGGTGCCCGAGGCCGAGTGGACCATTGGCGATGTCGTGCCGGGCTCTGCCGCTGAGCTCGTCGGCCTCCGCCCGGGAGACGATCTCGTGAGCATCGACGGACGTCCCGTTGTCACCTTCGCTGATGTGGGTCCTCTGGTCGGCCCCCACCCAGGCGACACCGTTGAGCTGGTCGTGCGGCGTGGTGGCGAGCGACTCGAGCTCACGACCGCTCTTGGCACCAACGCCACCGACGCCGACCGCGGCTTCCTCGGCATCGGTCCCGCGTATCCGGACCTGCCTGTGGTCAAGGTGAACCCGGTCCGGGGCGCCGTGGAATCCGGCCGCCTCACCGTGGAGGTCATGGGCGACACGGTCAAGGGTCTGGCGTCGTTCTTCACCGGTGGGGTGGGCGACTTCGCCACCCAGGTGGCCGAAGGCGGGGCCAGGGGCGGCAACCCCACCGTCGGGGGCTCGGACTCGGGTGGTGGAGGCGCGGCTGCGTCGGGCGACGAGAACCGTCTGCTGTCGATCTACGGCGTGGCCCGCATCGGTGCCGGAGCCAGTGCTGAGGGCATGGTGAGCTTCCTGCTCCTCTTGGCCGGGATCAACATCTCGATCGGTCTGCTGAACATGATCCCGCTCCTGCCCCTCGACGGCGGGCACGTGGCCATCGCCATCTACGAGCGCATCCGTTCGATCGGTGGGCGCCGCCACATGGCCGACATCTCCCGGCTCCTGCCGATCACCTACGCCGTGTTCATGTTCATGGTCCTGCTCGGGGTCTCGGCGATCTACCTCGACATCGTCGATCCCATCGGCTGATGGGCTGATCATGGAGCTCGGCGAATCGTCCTTCCCGCGTCGTCCCACGCGCCAGGTGATGGTGGGCACCGTGCCCGTTGGCGGGGGCGCGCCGATCTCGGTGCAGTCGATGACCATCACGAAGACGGCAGACGTCGAGGGCACGCTGCAGCAGATCTATGCCTTGGCGGGCGCCGGTGCCGACATCGTGCGCTGCACGTGCAACGAGGTGGAGGCGGCCGAGGGTCTGGCGCAGATCGTGCCCCGGTCGCCCGTGCCGATCGTGGCCGACATCCACCATCAGTACCGCATGGCGTTGGCGGCCCTGGAGGCCGGGGTGCACTGCCTCAGGCTCAACCCGGGGAACATCCGCAAGCCGGAGCACATCAAGCTGGTGGCCCAGGAGTGCAAGGACCGTGGCATCCCGATCCGCATCGGGGTGAATGGCGGGAGCCTCGACCCCGCGCTCTACGAGAAGCACGGAGGGCGGGTGACACCTGAGGCGATGGTGGAGTCGGCGCAGCAGGAGCTGGCCTACTTCCAGGAGGTGGGCTTCGACGACGTGAAGATCTCCGTGAAGGCGTCGTCTGTGCCGTTGATGATCGAGGCCTACCGCCAGCTGGCTGATGTGACGGATCACCCGCTGCACCTTGGCGTCACCGAAGCCGGGCCGCCCCCGGCCGGCCTGCTGAAGGCCACCGCCGGGATGGCCACGCTCCTGGCCGAGGGCATCGGTGACACGATCCGGTACAGCCTCACCGCTGATCCGGTGGAGGAGGCCCGAGCTGGGCGCCAGCTCCTCGAGGCCCTCGGGCTACGGGAGCGCAAGAACATCGACCTCATCGCCTGCCCGAGCTGCGGGCGGGCGGAGATCGACGTGATCCAGGTGGC
>DAIQBC010000135.1:0-4696 GCA_036781345.1 Acidimicrobiales bacterium
GGATGACCTGCGCCTCGTGTGCGGCCAAGATCGAGAAGAAGCTCAACCGGATCGAGGGCGTGTCGGCCACCGTCAACTACGCCACCGACAAGGCCACCGTCACCTACGACGCGGCCGCGGTCGAGCCCGCGGAGCTGGTGTCGGCGGTCGAGAGCCTCGGCTACGGCGCCCACCTGCCTGCGCCCCCCGCGCCGCTGGAGCACCAGCACGCCGCCCCGGCGGCGGGTCATGACCACGACCACACCGAGCCCCTCGAGCAGGCGCAGCACCGGCTCGTCGTCACGGCGGCCCTCGCCGTGCCCGTGATCGCGCTGTCGATGATCCCGGCGCTGCAGTTCGACGAGTGGATGTGGCTGGCCTTCGCCCTCGCCTCGCCCGTGGTGGTGTGGGGCGCCTGGCCGTTCCACCAGGCCACCTGGACCAACCTGCGCCACGGTGCCACCACCATGGACACCCTCATCAGCATCGGGGTGCTGGCCGCCTACGGGTGGTCGGTCTACGCGCTGTTCTGGGGCGAGGCCGGGGTGACGGGCACCACCATGGAGATGGGCCTCACCTCGTCGAGCGGCGGCGTGCACGACCTCTACCTCGAGGTGGCGGCCGGCGTCACGCTGTTCCTCCTCATCGGGCGCTACCTGGAGGCGAGGGCCAAGCGCCGCTCCGGCTCGGCGCTCGAGGCGCTGCTGTCCCTCGGCGCCAAGGAGGTCGCGCTGCTGGATGACGACGGCGGCGAGCGCCTCGTGCCGGTGGAGGAGCTGCGGGTCGGCCTGCGCTTCGTCGTGCGCCCCGGCGAGCAGATCGCCACCGACGGGATCGTGGAGGAGGGCACCTCTGCCGTCGACGCCTCGATGCTCACCGGCGAGTCGGTGCCCGTCGAGGTCGGCCCCGGCGACGACGTCGCCGGGGCCACCGTGAACGTGGGCGGGCGCCTCCTGGTGCGTGCCACCCGCGTCGGCGCCGACACCGCGCTGGCCCGCATCGCCCGTCTGGTGGAAGACGCCCAGTCGGGCAAGGCCGACGTGCAGCGGCTGGCCGACCGCGTGTCGGCCGTGTTCGTGCCCGTGGTGCTGGTGCTGGCCGTGCTCACCCTGGCTGCGTGGCTCCTCACCGACCACGCGGCCACCGACGCCTTCACCGCTGCGGTGTCGGTGCTGATCATCGCCTGCCCGTGCGCGCTCGGACTGGCCACCCCCACCGCCCTGCTCGTGGGCACCGGCCGAGGCGCCCAGCTCGGCATCCTCATCAAGGGTCCCGAGGTGCTGGAGTCGACGCGGGCCGTCGACACCATCGTCCTCGACAAGACCGGCACCGTCACCACCGGCCGCATGGCCCTGGTGAGCGTCACCGTGGCCAACGGCGTCGACGAGGACGAGGCGCTCCGCATCGTCGGCGCGCTCGAAGGTGCCAGCGAGCACCCCATCGGCCGCGCCATCGCCGCGGCGGCGACCGAGCGGGTCGGGGCGCTCCCGGGGGTCGAGTCGTTCACCAACCGAGCCGGGCTCGGCGTGGAGGGCGTGGTGGACGGGCACGGCGCCGTCGCCGGTCGTGCCAGCCTCCTGGCCGACTGGGGCGTGATCGTGCCGCGGGTGCTGGCGACCGCGCGGGCCGAGGCCGAGGCCGCCGGGCAGACGGCGATCCTCGCCGGCTGGGACGGCGCCGCCAAGGCCCTGTTCGTGGTGGCCGACACGATCAAGCCCACGAGTGCGGAGGCCATCGCCGAGCTGCGGTCTCTCGGGCTGCGACCCGTGCTGCTCACCGGCGACAACACCGCCACCGCCCGCACGGTGGCCGCCGCGGTGGGCATCGACCCCGACGAGCCGGGCGCGGTGCTGGCCGAGGTGCTGCCAGAGGACAAGGTCGAGGCAGTCCGGGCACTCCAAGCCGAGGGCCGGACCGTCGCCATGGTGGGCGACGGCGTGAACGACGCCGCCGCCCTCGCCCAGGCCGACCTCGGGCTGGCCATGGGCACCGGCACCGACGCCGCCATCGAGGCCAGCGACCTCACCCTCGTGCGAGGCGACCTGCTGGCCACCGCCGACGCCATCCGCCTCTCGCGCCGCACGCTGCGCACCATCAAGGGCAACCTGTTCTGGGCCTTCGCCTACAACGTGGCCGCCTTGCCGCTGGCTGCTTTCGGGCTGCTCAGCCCCCTCATCGCCGGTGGCGCCATGGCCGGCTCGTCGGTGTTCGTCGTCACCAACAGCCTGCGCCTGTTCCGCTTCCGCGCCGCCCACTGAGGATCTGACGCCCCGTCAGGTCGCCCGGTAGCGTCGGCCCGATGGACCTGCGGTTCAGCGCCGAGGACGAGGCGTTCCGCGACGAGGTGCGCACCTTCCTCGAGGAGTCGCTGGCCGCCGACTTCGCGGCGGTGCGGGGGCGGGGCGGGCCGGGCGACGACGACTGCCTGTTCGAGGAGCGCCTGGCGTGGGAGCGCCACCTCGGCGCCCACGGCTGGACGTGCGTGGCCTGGCCCAAGGAGCACGGCGGGCGGGGCCTGTCGCTCCACCAGCAGGTCGTGTACTTCGAGGAGTACGCGCGGGCACGGGCGCCGGGCCGCATCGGCCACATCGGCGAGACGCTGCTCGGCCCCACGCTCATCGCCTTCGGCACCGACGAGCAGCGGGCCCGGTTCCTGCCCGGCATCGTGGCCGGCACCGAGCTGTGGTGCCAGGGCTACAGCGAGCCGGGCGCCGGCTCCGACCTTGCCAACATCCAGACCCGCGCCGAGCTGGTCGAGGGCGAGTGGGTGATCGACGGCCAGAAGGTGTGGACGAGCCAAGCCCACTGGGCCGACTGGTGCTTCGTGCTGGCCCGCACCAACCGGGACGCGCCGAAGCACAAGGGCATCTCCTACCTGCTCGTGCCGATGCGCCAGGCCGGCGTGGAGATCCGGCCCATCCACCAGCTCACCGGCGACTCCGAGTTCAACGAGGTGTTCTTCACCGGCGCCCGCACGGCCGCCGACCACGTGGTGGGCGACGTCGACGGCGGGTGGCGGGTGGCCATGGGCACGCTGGCCTTCGAGCGGGGCGCGTCGACCCTCGGCCAGAACCTCATGTTCCTCAACGAGTGGGACGAGGTGCTGGCCCTCGCGCGCGGCAACGGGGCGGTGACGGATCCGGTGGTCCGCCAGCGCCTCGTCGACACGTGGATCCGCCTCCGCCTCATGCGGCTCAACGCCATGCGGATCATGGCCGCCACCCACGAGGCCCCGCCGGCCGCCATGGTCACCAAGCTGTTCTGGGCCACCCTGCACCGCGACCTCGGCGAGCTGGCCATGGACGTCACGGGCCCCCGTGCCATGCTGCGCACCGGCGACGGCGGCGACTACTCGCGCCTCCAGCGCCTGTTCCTGTTCAGCCGGTCCGACACGATCTACGCCGGCACCAACCAGATCCAGCGCAACCTCATCGGCGAGCGAGCCCTCGGCCTCCCCAAGGAGCCCACATGACCCCCCAGTCCAACCCGAAGCCACCGGCGGGGCGGGAGCTGCTGGCAGGGAAGGTGGTGCTGGTGACTGCGGCGGCCGGCACCGGCATCGGCAACGCCACCGCCCGCCGGTGCATCGAGGAGGGGGCGACGGTGGTGCTGAGCGACGCCCACGAACGGCGGCTCGGCGAGGCGGTCGACGAGCTCACCGCGCTGGCCGGCGGCACCCGGCCGCTGGCGCTGGTGTGCGACGTCACCATGGAGGCGCAGGTGCAGGCGATGGTCGACGGCGCGGTGGCCGAGCACGGCCGGCTCGACGTCGTCGTGAACAACGCCGGGCTCGGCGGCACCGCCGAGCTGGTCGACATGACCGACGAGCAGTGGCACAAGGTGCTCGACATCACCCTCACCGGCACGATGCGCTGCATGCGGGCCACGCTGCGCCAGATGTACGCGCAGGCCTCGGGCGGAGTGATCGTCAACAACGCCTCGGTGCTCGGGTGGCGGGCCCAGGCCGGCCAGGCCAACTACGCGGCGGCCAAGGCGGGCGTGATGGCGCTGACCCGCTCCGCCGCCATCGAGGCGGCGCCGCACGGGGTACGGGTGAACGCGGTGGCGCCCTCGCTGGCCATGCACGCGTTCCTGGCCAAGGTCACCACCGACGAGCTGCTCGACGAGCTCACCCAACGCGAGGCGTTCGGCCGGGCCGCCGAGCCGTGGGAGATCGCCACCGTCATCGCCTTCCTCGCCAGCGACTACTCCACCTACATGACCGGCGAGGTCGTGTCCGTCTCGAGCCAGCGCGCATGACCACCACCTTCGAGTCGCTCGACGACCTGCGCGCCGCGGCAGGCACCCACCTCGGCTGGACCGACTGGCTGGAGATCACCCAGGAGCGGGTGAACCTCTTCGCCGATGCCACCGGCGACCACCAGTGGATCCACGTCGACGTGGCCCGCGCCACGGCCGAGAGCCCCTTCGGCGGCCCGATCGCCCACGGCTACCTCACGCTGGCGCTGTCCAACCTGTTCCTCCCGCAGCTCATCGCCGTGCCCGCCGCCTCGGCCGGGGTGAACTACGGCACCGGCAAGGTGCGCTTCCCGAGCCCGGTGCCGGCGGGCAGCCGCATCCGCGGCGGCGCCGAGATCGCCGCCGTCGACGAGATCCCCGGCGGCCTGCAGACCACGATCACCATCACCATCCAGGTCGAGGGCCGGGACAAGCCCGCCTGCGTGATCGAATCCCTCAGCCGCTGGCTCGAGTGACC
>DAIQBC010000135.1:4796-7208 GCA_036781345.1 Acidimicrobiales bacterium
GGCGACCGCCGCGGTGACGTGGAGCAGCAGGGCCAGCGCCACGCCGGCGATGGCGCCCGCCTTCCACAGCCGTCCCCACAACATGGACAGGGCCAGCGGCACGGCCAGCGCCATGCCGGCCCCCGCCGCCAGCTCCACGGGCCACGACCGGTCGCCCATCCACGGGAGCAGGTCGGCCAGATCGAGCACGTCGAGGGTGGCCAGCACGCCGAGCGCGCCGATCAGCAGCAGCGTGCCGACGACCACGGGCGCCCACCGCCAGCGGGGGCGCAGCGTGGACACCGCCGTGGCGAGGATGACCGCCGTCCACATGAGCCAGCGGCGCACCACCGGGGTGCCGAGGCTGGCCATGGCGTCGCGCAGGATGCGGTCGGCCTCCTCCCGGTCGACGTCGGGTCCGATGTGGCACTTCGGCTCGCCTCGCTGCAGCACCAGGGCGTCGTGCACCAGCACGGCCGGGAGGTGGGAGCCGAGGCCGGGGACGAGCCAGGCGAAGAACCACGGGATCGAGGCCAGGTCGGTGCGGAAGGCGTCGACGTCGGCCGGCACGATGAACGGCTCGTCATGGTGCGGGTCGCGGTAGCCGAACTGCTTCAGGATCTTGAACCGGGCACCGTCTGGCTCCATCTGCAGCTCCATCCTCCCGCCGGTCACCGGGTCGAAGAACCGGTTCGGCGCCGCTGCCTCGCTCACGACGGCCAGCCGCCATAGGGGACGGTGATGATCTCGAGCATGTGGCCGTCGGGGTCGCGCCAGTACACGCCACGGCCGCCGTCGTGGTGGTTGATCTGGCCCGCCTCGAGGTTGTGGGGGTCGGCGAAGTAGTCGAGGCCACGCGCCTCGATCCGACCGAAGATCTCGTCGAACTCCGGCTCCGTCACGAGAAAGGCGTAGTGCTCGACCACGAGCTCCCACTCGGGACCGGTGGTCAGGAAGTCGAGCGACGCGCCGTTGGCCAGCTCCACCACCACGAAGGGCCCGAAAGGACGGGGGGCGCCCAGGCCGAGCATGCCGGAGAGGAACCGGGCGGAGACGTCGGCATCCCGGGCGTGCACGATCGTGTGGTTGAGCTGCACAGCCATGGCCCGAGCCTCGCGCCACTGGCAACGTCTGTGCAGGGATTCGTCCGGGTGACGGACGTCTTCCTACACAGACGTTGTCAGGTCGTCAGCAGGACGGCGCTGCCGTGGCCGAAGAGGCCTTGGTTGACCGTGAGGCCAGCGGTGGCGCCCTCGACCTGGCGGCCCAGGGCCCGGCCGCGGAGCTGCCAGGTGACCTCGCAGATCTGCGCGATGGCTTGGGCGGGCACCGCCTCGCCGAAGCAGGCCAGGCCGCCGCTCGGGTTCACCGGGATCCGGCCGCCGAGGGTGGTGTCGCCGTCGTTGAGCAGCTTCTCGGCCTCACCGGGCTTGCAGAGGCCGATGTTCTCGTACCAGTCGAGCTCGAGGGCGGTGGACAGGTCGTAGACCTCAGCCAGGCTCAGCTCGTCGGGGCCGATGCCGGCCTCGTCGTAGGCGCCGGCCGCGATGGAGTCGCGGAAGGTGAGCTCGGGCGGGGCCAGAGCGGCGGCGGAGTCGGTGGAGAAGTTGGGCATCTCGATCACCGTGTTCGGGAAGCGGGGCGTCACCGTCGACACCGCCCGGATCCGCACCGGCGACGACGCGCCGGCGTGCTGACGGGCGTAACCCATCGAGGTGAGCACGACCGCCGCGGCGCCGTCGGAGGTGGCGCAGATCTCCAAGAGGCGCAGCGGGTCGGCCACCATCGGGCTGCCCAGCACCTCCTCGACCGTGACCTCTTTGCGGTACCGCGCCCGCGGGTTGTGGAGCCCATGGCGCGCGTTCTTCACCTTCACCTTGGCGAAGTCGGCGTCAGTGGCGCCGTAGAGATCCATGCGCCGCCGGGCGTAGAGGGCGAAGTAGGTGGGGTTGGTGGCGCCGAGCAGCCGGAAGCGGAGCCAATCGGGGTCGTCCCACCGCTCCCCCGCCACCGGAGCGAGGAAGCCCTTGGGCGTGGTGTCGGCGCCGACCACCAAAGCGACATCGCACAGCCCGGCCAGGATGCGCGCGCGAGCGGCGTCGAGCGCCGTGACCCCCGAGGCGCAGGCGGCGTAGCAAGACGCCACCCGGGCGCCGTTCCAGCCCAAGGCCTGCGTGATGGTGGCGGCGGCGACGTAGCCGGGGTAGCCGTTGCGCACGGTCTCGCCACCGGCCACGAACTGCACGTCGCTCCACGCCACGCCGGCATCGTCGAGGGCGGCCAGCGCCGCGTCGACGCCGTAGTCCTGGAAGGGGCGGCCCCACTTGCCCCACTCGTGCATGCCGACGCCGAGGACGGCGACGCTCTCGGGGGCGCTCATGCCGACACCGGCTTCCAGCGGTAGATGAGGTGCTCCACGCCGTCGGCCTCGTA
>DAIQBC010000136.1:0-7203 GCA_036781345.1 Acidimicrobiales bacterium
CTCCTCGCCGGGAGGGGTGGCGAGTGACGGCCGCTGGCCCGCTGCCGGACCTCGACCCGAGTGACCGGTTGCGCAACGCCGTGGTGGCGGTCGTGGGCGCGACGGGCGGCCTCGGTGGGGCCCTGGCCGCCGAGCTGGCCGGTCGAGGCGCCCGACTGGTGCTCGCTGGTCGGAACGAGGCCCGGCTCCAGTCCTTGCGGGAGACCCTCCCGGGCTCGATCAGCGTCCAGCTCGACCTGCGCGACCCGGACGCGGGCGACCGCCTGGTGGCGGCGACCGATGCCGCCTTCGGACGCCTCGACGTGGTCGTCAACGCCGCCGGGATCGTGGCCTTCGGCGCGCTGGCCGACACCCCCGACGTCGTGATCGAGGAGCTCTTCCTCACCAACGTGATCGGACCGCTGTGGCTCCTGCGCCGCTGCCTGCCGCGTCTGCAGGCGTCGCGCGGCCTCGTGGTGCAGATCTCCGCCGTGGTGGCGGAGCAGCCGCTGCCCGGGATGGCTGCCTACTCCGCCACGAAGGCCGCGCTCACGTCCGCGGATGCCGCGCTGACCCGGGAGCTGCGACGGGTGGGCGTGCGCGTGCTCGATGTCCGTCCGCCCCACACGGAGACCGGCCTGGCGGGGCGACCCACCCACGGTGTGGCGCCGCCGCTGCCACCCGGGCTCGACCCCGCCGAGGTCGCCCACACGATTGCCGAGGCCATGGCCACGCCGAAGCGCACGGAGATCGCCGCAGCCGACTTCGCCGGCTCCTCCTGACGGTCTCGGTCAGCCGGCCTCGCTGGCGAGTCGATCGATGCGGGCGAGGGCCACACGGCAGATCGACAGGTAGGGCGCGGCGACCCAGGGCACACCGAAGCCAGCCCGGCACCCCCCGCCGGCGATCGGCTCCACGATGTGGTCGGTGGCGGGCAGGCCAGCCACGGTCCACGACCACGCCCTCCCGTCCTCGAAGCGGGTGATCTCGAACGGCACCCATGCTCCTAGGGCCGTCTGCAGGCGGCCGCGGGCGCCGAGGGACAGCCGGGGGGCCGGGAGCTCGACCGTCCGGACGCTGGGTCCCCACTCCGGCCAGCGTTCGGGGTCCACCAGCAAGTCCCAGACCACCTCGTGAGATGCCCCGATGTCCCTCCTCGTCCACGCCCGTCGCATTCCCGCTCCTCTCGGAATAATCAAGACTAAAGAAGGTTGAGATGGGTGTCCACCGAATGAGAGGTCGTGCGATGCCGCTGTCCCTTCGAGCCAAGCTCCCCTTCCTGGTTGCCGGGTTCCTGTCGTTCCTGTTCTCCGTATGGCTCTACTTCGTGAAGGACGAGACCACTGCCGGGATCTTCGTCGGGCTCTGGGTCCCGTCGATCCACTCCCTGGGCACGCTGCTGCTCGCCCCCGTCGAGGGTGCTGCGCGCCATGAGAACGCCGGAGCGGTCCGATGAGCGAGACGGTGCTCTTCGTCGTCGGGATCGTGATCTTCGCCATCACCATCTACGGAGCCGTGATGGCGGGTGGCCTCATGCTGACCCGGGTCGAGCTCGCTCAGGAGCCGGACTCGGGACCCGGCGCCGCCGATGACCCGGCCCCCCGGGGCCTCCCCGTCAACCGCAAGTACTGACAGCGCGTCGGCTCGGCCACCGGGCGGACCGGCGGTACCGTGACCGCATGCTCGAGACGCCGGCCGTCGCCGAGGGGCACGGGGCTCACTCCGCCGCGGTCGACCGCGGCGCCGCCGTCCAGCGGGCTCGCTGGCTGAACCTGGTCACGATCGGATGGAATGGTGTTGAGGGCGTCATCGCCGTGGTGGCGGGGCTGGCCGCCGGATCGGTCAGCCTCGTCGGCTTCGGGGCCGACTCGGCCATCGAGGTGTCTGCCGCGCTCGTGCTGGCATGGCGGCTGCGCCAGGAGCGCCAAGGCGGTTGCATGCAGCGATCCGACGAGCGGGCCACCCGTGCCATCGCCGTCACGTTCCTGCTGCTCGCGCTGTACGTCGGGGTCGAGTCCCTCCGCCACCTCCTCGCTGGTGAGCAGCCCGACAAGAGCGTCGTCGGCATCGTGGTCGCGGCGCTGTCCCTCACGCTCATGCCCCTGCTGGCGCGCGCCAAGCGGGCGCTGGCTCCGGTGCTGGGCTCGGCGGCGGCAGTGGCCGACGCCAAGCAGACCAGCCTCTGCGCGCTGATGTCCGGGGTGCTCCTCGTCGGTCTGGGCGCCAACGCCCTTCTGTCCTGGTGGTGGGCCGACCCCGTGGCCGGTCTGGGCATCGCCGCGCTGGCCGCCGCCGAGGCCCGCAGCGCCTGGCGGGCGGAGTCGCTCACCGACACCTGCTGCGCCTGACCCGGGCCCTCCTACGATCGGTCGATGGAGCTGAGCGAGGCGCTGCGCACGAACCCGTCCGTCCGTGACTTCACCGATGCGCCGGTGGGCGACGAAGACCTGGCGGCGCTGCTCGAGGTGGCGCGGTTCGCGCCGAGCGGCGGCAACCTCCAGCCGTGGCACGTGGCCGTCATCAAGGACCTGGTCCTGCGCCGGCAGCTGGCCGACCTGTGCGGGCCGGTGTGGTCCGACTACCTGGCCGAGGGGATGACCGGCGCCACTCCGTTCACGGTGGTGGGCCCACCGCCCACCGTCGAGCCCCTCGGGCCGCAGCCCAACCCGCTCCTCGACGCCATCGAGTCGGTGCCGGTCGTGCTGGTGGTGGCCGCCGACCTCGGCCAGATCGCCATGATGGACAAGGACCTCGATCGGGCGACGCTGTCCGGCGGGGCGTCCGTGTACCCCTTCATCCACTCCATCCTGCTGGCCGCCCGCGACCGTGGGCTGGGAGGGGTCATGACCACCTTCCTGGCCCGGGCGGAGGTGGAGGCCCGCCCTCTCCTCGGCCTACCCGACACCTGGGCGGTGGCGTCGATGGTGTTCCTCGGCCATCCCGTGCGGCGGGCCACGAAGCTCGCGCGCCGCCCGGTGGCCGCCTTCACCACGGTCGACCGCTTCGACGGCCCCCCCTTTCCGCCCTGACCGCTCCCAGGAACCACCCCGCCTGCTCACGGCTCGCCTCGTCGTCGCCGTCTGACCGCGGCGGCCCCGGCTCAGGTGGGCGGCAGGGCGCTGCTCGGCGTCCAGCAGGAGTGCGTGCCCGAGCTGATGCGCTCGGGCAGGCGCACCCGGGCGATGGGCCCGCTGGTGATGTCGGTGGCGTCGAACACGAGGCACTCGGAGCAGTCGCGCCCCATGTCGGTGGTGAAGGTGACGAGGTAGCCGTCGTCCTCGGCCGTGGCGCCCACCCGCGGCGCGAAGGGCGTCTCGCTGCCGAACACGCCCTCGCCGAAGGCGTAGCGCTCCTCCCGCCCGGTGTGGAGGTCGTGCTTCACGAGGCCGTCGAAGAGGAACCACCCCGGGGCGCCGGTCATGTCGTAGGAGTAGCGGTGGGGCCGGCCGGCCACCTGGCCGTTGATCATGCCGAACTCCATGATGCGATCCGACAGCGGCTCCTCCCGGGTCTCGCCGGTGACGAGGTTGAAGCGCCAGCGATGGGGCCGGGCCTGGAGCTGCGACAGGTCGAGGTAGCGGTAGACCGACGCCATGTGGGGGTGGGTGTCGGTGGCCTCCCGCTTGCGGGGCGAGGGGTCGTGCTGGAAGAAGCCGTCGAGCACCACCTCGTCGCCGTCCTCGTAGGCGTTGATCCAGTGCAGGACGTAGGTGGGGTCGGCCTCGAACCAGCGCACCTCGCCGGTGCCGTCGCGCCGCACGATGGCGAAGCGGCTGGGCACGTCGGGGAAGAACCGGGGGAGGTGGATGCCCTGGGCCAGCAGGTCGGGGTCCCAGAACAGCGGCAGGTCGTTGAGCACGGCGTAGTGCTCGGTGAAGGCCATGTCGTGGGGCAGGCGGGGCCCGGGCAGCTCGACCTCCATCGAGCGCTCGAGGACGCCGTCGGCGCTGACGATCCCGAGGTGGAGGTAGGGCCACTCCTTGCCGTAGCCGAACACGAGCAGCTCGCCGGTGCGCTCGTCGAGCTTGGGGTGGGCCGAGATGCCGGTGGGCGACGGGAAGTCGGCCGCCCAGGCCGCCTTGCCGGGTTGCTCGAGGGTGACGGGGTCGAGGGCGTAGAGGTCGCCGCACTGCCAGAAGCTGGTGAGGGCCTGGCCGTTGTGGACCACGACGTCGGTGCTCGACGCGTCCTTCATGCGGCCCCGCGCCCCCCAGCCGTCCTCCCGCTTCGAGTGCTCCGGCAGGTCGAGCATGCCCGTCCACAGCGCCTCGGCCGCCTCCTGCTCGGCGAGGAAGCCGTCGGTGCGCACGAAGCGGTTGCGGTAGCCGGCGATGCCGTCGTGGAAGGCGATCGAGTGCAGCATGCCGTCGCCGTCGAAGGGGTGGTAGCGGCCGATGGACGGGTGCACCGGGTTCTCGGTGTTGCGGAGGTAGACCCCCGACAGGTCGGTGGGCAGCTCGCCCTCCACCTCGAGGTGGTCGGCGTCCCACTCGTTGACGTTCGGCCTCCACGGGCCCGTGCGGTACGGGTGGGTGTCGTCGGCCGGCAGGGTCGAGTGCACGGTGTGGCGGAGGGTGGCGGCCATGGTCAGCTTCCTGTTCCGACCACGAAGGTCACGGTGGTGGTGGTGGAGCCGCCGATGTTGAGCGTGGCGACGCGGCGGGCGCCGGCGACCTGCGTGGCGCCCGCAGTGCCGGTGACCTGGCGGGCGGCGTCGAGCACCATGCGCACGCCGGTGGTGCCCACCGGGTGGCCGCCGCCGATGAGCCCACCCGAGGGGTTCACCGGGGTGGCGCCGTCGCGTTCGAGGGTGCCGTCTTCGATGGCCTGCCAGCTCTTGCCGGGCGGGGTGATGCCGAAGTGGTCGATGGCGGCGTACTCCGACGGCGTGAAGCAGTCGTGCGTCTCGATGGCGTCGACGCCCGACACGTCGGCCACCCTCGCCCTGGCGAAGGCGTCGGCGATGGCCTGGCGCACGTGGGGGAGCACGTACGCGTCGTCAGCCGAGCGGCGCACCTTCTCGGCGTAGGGCAGGCCCACGGTGCGGTGGCCCCAGCCGAGGATGCGGGGCACGTCGTCGAGGTCCTTGCCGCGGGCCGCCGCCCAGGCCTCCGCGGCGCGGCGGCCGGCCAGCACGAGGCCGGCGCCGCCGTCGGTGACCTGGCTGCAGTCGGTGCGGCGGATGCGCCCGTCGATCACGGGGTTGGCGACGTCGTCGGCCGTGAAGCTCTCGGGCGTGTGCGACCACGCCCGGGTCTGGGCGTTCGGGTTGTCCTTGGCGTTGCGGAAGTTGAGCTCGGCGATGGCGCCGAGGTGGCGGTCGTCGAGGCCGTAGCGGGCGTCGTACTCCTCCGCCAGGAGATCGAACATGTGGGGCCACATGAACTTGGCCTCGGTGCCCTCGTGGCCCACCCACGCAGCGGCGCCCAGATGCTGGGCGGCCTGGTCACCGGGGACGTTGCGCTCCTGCTCGACGCCCAGCACCAGCGCGCAGTCGTAGCGGCCCGCTTCGATCTCGGCCATGGCGGCCAGCACCGCGATGCCCCCGGAGGCGCAGGCCGCCTCGTGACGGGCCGCCGGCACGCCCCACAGCCCCGGCTCCACCGTGGCCGGCATGCCCCCGAGGTGGCCCTGCCCGTTGAAGAGCTGGCCGAAGGCGTTGCCCACGTGGATGGTCTCGATGGCCTCGGGCCCCACGGCGGCGTCGGCAAGGGTGCCGGCCACGGCGTCGGCCACCAGGTCGCTGACCTCCAGCCCCTCCTTGGCGTAGCTCCGGGCGAAGTCGGTCTGGTGGCCGCCCAGGATGAAGACGTCAGCGCGCATTGGGTACCCCCTTGGGTGCCGAGCGTAGGCTCACTGCTCACGTTCTTGCGCAAGCCGATCCAAAGGAGCTGTTGATCACGATGCGGGTGCACGTCGACGACGAGCGGTGCGAGGGCCACGGGCGCTGCTACGCCCTGGCTCCCCTTGTGTTCGAGCCCGATGAGATCGGCAACTCGAGAGTGCTGGCCGATGGATTGGTACCCGCGGGCGAAGTGGACCGGGCGCGCCTGGCCGTCGCCAACTGCCCCGAGCAAGCCATCACGATCGACGAGGACACCTGAGATGAGCACGGAGCACCCCCCGGTCACCGACTGGGCCACCGACTTCGATCACACCGACCCGGTGTACGCGGCCAACCCGTTCCCGATCTGGGACGACATCCGGGCCTCCGAGTGCCCGGTCGCCCACACCGAACGCTACGGCGGTGCGTGGCTGCCCACCAGCCACGCTCTCGTGTCGGAGATCGCCTACGACAAGGAGCGGTTCACCTCCCGGAGCCCCGTCATGTCGGAGCACCGGCCGCCCATCGAGCTCGCCCCGCGAGGCATCGCGGCACCGATCTCCTCGGACCCGCCCTTCCACAAGGGCGCCCGCCGCCTGCTGCTCCCCGCCTTCGCTCCCCAGGCCATCGACAAGCTCGAGCAGTCGACGCGCGACTACTGCCACGAGCTCATCG
Source organism: Acidimicrobiales bacterium (assembly GCA_036781345.1). Classification (GTDB taxonomy): domain Bacteria; phylum Actinomycetota; class Acidimicrobiia; order Acidimicrobiales; family VFJN01; genus VFJN01. The sequence continues at coordinate 6,479 of DAIQBC010000136.1, forward strand.
AGGCGATGGGTGACCGCGACGTCGTCGACGCCGCCCAGGAGTACGCCCAGCACATCCCGGTGCGGGTGATCGCCCGCATGCTGGGCTTCCCCGAAGACGATGCCGATCGCTTCCGCGAGTTCGTGGTGCACGTCCTGGAGGGCGTTGACCTCCCCGAGGAGCGGCGCGAAGAGGGGATGGTCACGCTGTTCGAGTACCTCCAGGCCCAGGTCGAGGATCACGTGGCCAACCCGCGGGACGACCTCACCAGCTACCTGATCGCCGCCGAGATGGACGGCGAGCCGCTGCCGATGGAGCACGTGGGCGGCACGATCGCCCTGCTGCTCATCGCGGGCATCGACACCACCTGGAGCGCCATCGGCGCGTCGATCTTCCACCTCGCCTCCACGGCCGCCGATCGGCAGCGGCTCGCCGACGAGCCCGACCTGCTGCCCGTCGCGATGGAGGAGCTGCTCCGCGCCTACGCCCCCGTGACCATGGCCCGGCTCGTGAAGGAGGACATGGACTTCCACGGCTGCCCCATGAAGGCCGAGGACTGGGTGCTCCTGCCCTTCCCAGCCGCCAACCGCGACCCGGAGGCCTTCGAGCACGCCGACCAGGTGATCATCGACCGCGAGGTCAACCGCCACGCCGCCTTCGGGCTGGGCATCCACCGCTGCGCCGGGTCGCACCTCGCCCGCATGGAGCTGCGGGTGGCGCTGGAGGTGTGGCTCGAGCACTTCCCG
>DAIQBC010000137.1:0-7190 GCA_036781345.1 Acidimicrobiales bacterium
GCGAGTGGCTCACGTTCATGCCGAACGACGGGTGCTTCCCGCAGACCTCGCACACAGCTGCCATGACCACGAACCTCGATGCATCAGGACCGGTCGACGACCGGTGCTCAGGACCCGGAGAGGCTACCGGCGCCGTCAGATGGCCGCCAACCCCGAGGGAGCGGCGCTGCTCCTAGTATCCCGGCGATGACGTCGTTGACGCGCCTCGGCGCCGAAGACCTGCGGGTCGTGGTGCTGGGCTATCGCGACGCCCTCGACGCGCACCGGGAGGGAATCAACAAGCTCAACGTCTACCCAGTGCCCGACGGCGACACCGGCACCAACATGGCCCTCACGCTCACCGCAGTCGGGGAGGAGCTGGCCGGCGCCGGCGACGATCTCGCCGCGGTGTGCAAGGCCATCAGTCACGGGTCGCTGATGGGGGCCCGCGGCAACTCCGGCGTGATCCTCTCGCAAATCCTGCGCGGCCTGGCAGGCGTGGTGGTCGACGCCGGCGGATTCGACGCGCGCAGCGGTGCCGACGCGTTGTCGGCGGCGGCCAAGGCTGCCTACGAGGCGGTGATGCGGCCGGTCGAGGGCACGATCCTCACCGTCGCGCGAGAGGCCGCAGAGGCCGCCCTGACCGTCGCTGACGGCGGCGGCGACCTCCTCGCAGTGCTCGAAGCCGCACAGGCGCAGGGGGCCGACGCCCTGGAGCGCACCCCCGACATGCTCCCCGTGCTCAAGGAGGCCGGGGTGGTGGACGCCGGAGGCACCGGCTTCCTCCTGCTGCTCGACGTGCTGCTGCATGTGGTCGACGGTCGGGCGGTGCCCGAGCCGGTCGAGGTGGAGGGTCCCACCTTCACCCAGCCCCTGCCGGGCCACGCCGCGAGCGACGAGTACAGCGACCTCTCCGACCTCCGCTACGAGGTCATGTACTTCCTCGAGGCCCCCGACGGTGCCATCCCGGCCTTCAAGAACGTGTGGGCCGGGATCGGCGACTCGATCGTGGTGGTGGGGGGCGACGGGATCTGGAACTGCCACATCCACACCGATGACATCGGTGCGTCGATCGAGGCGGCCATCGAGATCGGCCGGCCCCGCAAGATTCGGGTGACCGACCTCATCGAGCAGGTGGAGGAGGAGGCCTGGGTGCGCGAGGCGGCCCACGTCCGCGAGGAGGAGGTGCCGGCGCACCTGAGCACACCCGTCAACTGTGCCGTGGTGGCGGTGGCCACGGGCTCGGGCATCCGGCGCATCTTCCACTCCCTCGGGGTGCAGGGGATCGTCACCGGTGGCCAGTCGATGAACCCCTCGACGGCGGAGCTCATCGCGGCGGTCGAGCAGGTGCCGGCCGATCATGTGGTGATCCTTCCCAACAACAAGAACATCATCCCGGTGGCCGAGCAGGTCGACGCCCACACCACCAAGACCGTCCTCGTCGTGCCCACCAAGGGGATCACGGAGGGCTTCGCCGCCCTTCTCGCCTACGACCCTCAGGCTGACGCCGCCGTCAACGCGGAGGAGATGGCCGACGCCGCCACCAACGTGGTGGCCGGCGAGGTCACCCAGGCCGTGCGCAGCTCGACCAGCGACGTGGGCCCGATCGCGGAGGGCGACTGGCTGGGCATCGCGCGCGACGGGATCCGCGCCGTCGAAGCCGAGATGGTCGACGCCGCCACCCGCCTCCTTGCGGAGCTGGTGCTGCCCAGCCACGAGATCGTCACGCTCATCGAGGGTGAGGGCGCCACGGCCGGCTGCACCCGCCAGATCACGGAGTGGCTCGCCGAGCATCGTCCGGCGGCCTCGGTCGAGGTGCACCACGGGGGCCAGCCGCTGTACCCCTACCTCGTCGGCATCGAGTAGTGGCTCGCCGGCTCTCGCAGCTCGCGCAGACCTCGGTCACCACGCTCGAGGGCGTAGGTCCCGAACGGGCCAAGGCGCTGGCGTACTTCGAGATCCACTCGATCCTCGACCTGCTCACCCACTACCCGCGGCGCTACCTCGACCGCACCCGCGAGGCGCGCATCGGCGAGCTCGTCGTCGGCGACGAGGCGATGGTGATCGCCCGAGTACAGCGCTCCTCGGTGCGGCGGACCAAGACCGGCAAGGCGCTCGTCACCGTCGATGTGGCCGACGGCTCGGGTCACCTGCGCGTCACGTTCTTCAACCAGCAGTGGCGCGAGCGCCAGCTGAGCCCGGGCACGGACGCGGTGTTCTTCGGGAAGCTCGACACCTACCAAGGGCGCCGCCAGATGACCAACCCGGTCGTCGACCTGATCGGTGACCGGACGGGCAAGATCGTGCCCGTCTACCCGCAGTCGGACAAGGTGCGGCTCACGTCGTGGGACATCGGTCGCTGGGTGGAGGAGAGCCTCCGCCGGGCCGGCGAGTTCGTCGAGCCGCTGCCAGCCTGGGTGCTCGACCGCCATGACTTCGTGGACCGCACCGCCGCCTTCCGCGGCATCCACGTGCCGGAGTCGATGGGGGAGAAGGAGGAGGCCCGGCGACGCCTCGTGTTCGACGAGCTGCTGCGCATCCAGCTGGTCCTCGTGCTGCGCAAGCACCGGATCGAAGAGACGAGCCAGGGCATCGAGCACGACACCTCGGGAGCGCTCGTGCGGCGGTTCCTCGACCGATTGCCGTTCGAGCTCACCGGTGACCAGGACCGGGTGATCGCCGAGATCACGGCCGACCTTGCCCGCCCGGTGCCGATGCACCGGCTGCTGCAGGGCGATGTGGGGGCCGGCAAGACCGTGGTGGCCATCGCCGCCCTGCTCACCGCGGTGCAGGGGGGCCACCAGGGCGCGCTCATGGCGCCGACCGAGGTGCTGGCCGACCAGCACTTCACGGGCATGGGTCCGCTTCTCGAGGGGATCACAGTGCCCGACGACGGAGCGTCGCTCTTCGGCGAGCGTCCACTCACCGTGGAGCTGCTGACCAACCGGGTCACGGGCAAGGAACGCCAGCGCATCCTCCGCGCGCTGGCGGCGGGCGAGGTCGATGTGCTGGTCGGCACCCACGCGCTCATCCAGGAGTCGGTGGAGTTCAGGAGCCTCGGCGCGGTCGTGATCGACGAGCAGCACCGCTTCGGCGTGGAGCAGCGGGCCGCCCTGCGAGCCAAGGCGGGCGGGGGCGCCGTGCCCGACGTGCTCGTGATGACGGCCACTCCCATCCCGCGGACTGCCGCCATGACCGTCTACGGCGACCTCGACGTGTCCGTGTTGCGTGAGAAGCCCGTCGGCCGCCAGCCCATCGTGACCGCGTGGGCCAAGGGCGAGGACGAGGAGACCGCGGTGTGGGCCAAGGTCCGGGAGGAGGTGGCGGCCGGTCGCCAGGCCTATGTGGTGTGCCCTCTCATCGGGGAGAGCGACAAGCTCGAGGCGGCCTCCGCCGAGCAGACCTTCGAGCGGCTGGAGGGCGACGACCTCTCCGGGTTGCGCCTCGGCCTGCTCCACGGTCGCCTCGCCGTCGCTGAGAAGGAGACCACCATGACGGCCTTCCGGGCCGGCCAGGTGCAGGTGCTCATCGCCACCACGGTCATCGAGGTCGGGGTTGACGTCGCGAACGCCACGGTGATGGTGGTGCTCGACGCCGATCGGTTCGGCATCGCCCAGCTCCACCAGCTGCGCGGGCGCGTGGGTCGAGGGGCAGACGCCTCCTACTGCTTCCTGGTGACGGGCAGCGGGGGAGCGGAGGGCGACGAGGAGGAGCGAGCATTGGGCAACGCCCGCCTCGAGGCCATCGTCGGCACCGAAGACGGGTTCGAGCTGGCCGAGGTCGACCTCGACATCCGGGGTGAGGGCACCGTGTTCGGCGAGCGCCAGAAGGGTCGCAGCGACCTCAAGCTGGCGTCTTTGCGGCGAGACCGCGAGGCGGTGCAGCACGCTCGCGACGCAGCCGAGCAGATCGTCGCGGCCGACCCAGCTCTGGCCGATCACGCGGCCCTGGAAGACGAGCTCCGCCTCTTCCTCGCCGACGAGGACGAGGCGTTCCTCTTCAAGAGCTGAGAGGGAAGCATCAACCGCCTCCGACCCGCGTCGTCGGCGATGGGTCAGGGGTCGTCGTCGACGATGATGAACAGTCCATGCCCGAAGAACCCGCTGGTGTCGAGGGTGGCGTTGGTCGGGTTGGTGAAGCTGACGAGGCCCCATTCGCCCCACAGCAGCGGTGGTTCGTCGACGGTGTCGCCGAGGATCTCCAACGAGATGTTCTGCGTGGTCTCACCGGGCTGGAACGTCACCGTGCCCGACGCGCCCACGAAGTCGCTGCCCGCGTGCGCCAACGGAGCGGCGAGGTTGTCGATCGTGGCCCAGTCGATCGTGACCGGCACCTCCGACTGGTTCGACAGTCGGACCGGCAGGCTCCAGAAGTTGGAGCCGCTGTCTCCTTCGTCCCACACGCCGACCGTGCCTGGTGTGATCAGCGGTGTCGGGTCATCGTCGACGATGATGAACAGTCCATGCCCGAAGAACCCGCTGGTGTCGAGGGTGGCGTTGGTCGGGTTGGTGAAGCTGACGAGGCCCCATTCGCCCCACAGCAGCGGTGGTTCGTCGACGGTGTCGCCGAGGATCTCCAACGAGATGTTCTGCGTGGTCTCACCGGGCTGGAACGTCACGGTGCCCGACGCGGCCACGAAGTCGCTGCCCGCGTGCGCCAACGGGTTGGTCAGGGTGTCGACAGTCGCCCAGTCGATGCTGACCGGCACGTCCGACGGGTTCGACAAGGTGACCGGCAGGTCCCAGGACGTCGAGCCGCTGTCTCCTTCGTCCCACACTCCGACCGCGCCCGGTGTGACCACCGGCGGGGTGGCATTCGGGCACGATGCGGTACCGGAATCGGTGACCGTGCCCGCTGTGGTGAGGAACTGCCAGTCGTAGCGGCCGGAGTGGAGCGTGAGCTTGAGCACGCCGTAGTGGCCCGCATCGCGCGCCTCGGTCGTGGTGGCTCCTCCGGGGAACGCCTCGAGGGAGACGCCGCCCGTGCCGACGACGAACTGCCGCACACCGTTCGCGTCGGCCACCCCGTCGGCGTCGCGTGGAGCGAAGCGCTGGTAGTTGTGGTCGTGACCCGACACGAGCAGCGTGGCGCGCGCAGCTACGAGCCGTTGCCAGATCGTCTGGTACTCCGGCCTGCCGCCTATGTCCGACCAACGTGGCTCGTGGCCGAGCACCAGCGTGCAGGCGGCGGGATGCGCGGCGAGGTCGGCGGCGAGCCAGCTCTCCTGCGGCGAGCCCGGGCCGCAGCCGCCGACCGTTGCGCACTCGTGGTTGAGGGTCACCACGTGCCAGGTGCCGACGTCGTAGCTGTACCAGCCCACCGGCTGCCCGGTGACGGTCGTCTGGCCCGTGGGGTTCGCGCTGGCGCCGAAGTAGCTGTGGTAGCCCTGCGCCGTCGACGCGGCGTTGAGCTGCGAGTGGCTGCCGCCGTAGTCGTGGTTGCCGACGACAGGACGCACGTCGATGTCCGGACCGAGGTTGCCCCACACCGGGGCATAGGACTGCTGGAAGTCGGCGAGCGACGCGTCCCCGTAGACCAGGTCGCCCAGCGGGGCCAACGTGGCCGGCGCCGACTCGGTGATCAGCGAGCGGGTGGCGCGCGCCTGGCAGGTGGCGGGATTGGTGCCGAGGAAGTTGGGATCGTTGGTCGCGCATGCCACGTCACCGGCCAGCACCATCACCGGGTCGGTCGGCGCGGTCATGGACGGCCTGACCCGCTGATGGCCCACCGCTCCCACCGGGGTCGCCGTCACCAGCAACCCCGCACAGAGCGCCACCACACCCCACACCGCCGTCACCCGGGACGATCGCCTCATCGTGGTCTCCCTCGCTGGACCCCTCGACCCAAGGCCCACGGGGCTGATCCTAGGAACGGAACCCGGCGGGTGAGCCAGCCGGACCCTGCCCGACCACCGGGACGGGGCTGTCGATCTCGAGCCGGCCGTCCGCGTGCGCCTCCACGGTGAGAAAGCCGTGTGGTGTCGGAACGACCGCTTTGGCCCACCCGAGGCTGCCCAGGGCCGGAGCGACGCGCACCGATGCGTAGCCGGGTTCCGCTGGGGTGATGCCGAGGGTGTGCACGATCAGGTCGCGCGTGGGCGTCGAGGACCAGCCGTGGCACCGGGTGCCACCGGTCCAGCACTCCGGCCAGGTCGTCTCACCCGCCTCGAGGAACACCGCCCAGTCGCGGCAGAGCTCGGCCACCAGGTCGGCGCGACCAGCCCGGGCGAGCCCGTCGTGGAGCACGTACCGGAAGAACGGCTCGGCTGCCACCATCTCCTCCTCCACATCCCAGGTTGGCTCGGGGTAGCCGGTGACGAGGTGGAGGAACCCCGTGGATCCACCGGTGACCGTGACGGTGTCCATCACCCAGGAATGGCGCACCAGGCGTGACCGGTCGGTGAGCCGCTCGATGAGCCGTGCGGTCCGTCCCTCCGGTACCAGGCCGGCCGCCAGCGCGGCCGCACCCGGGTGCTGAGCCGCCACCCGCTGCGGCGAGCCATCCACCACGTGGTCGACGTACACGCCTCTGGGCTCGTCCCAGAACCGCTCGAACCCCTCTCGGACCCCTTCCCGACGCGCCAAGGCCCACGACGCCGACCCTTGGTTGCCCAGCCAGGTCGCCATCTCGGCGAAGTCCTCCAGGGCGCGAGCCCACAGGGCGTTGAGGACCGACGAGCAGCCCGTCGAGTAGACGCTCGCCCAGTCGAGGAGCACCCAACCGGACACGTCGTACACCAGCCCGTCCCCGTCGAGGTACGACTCGAACCACCGGAGCGTGCGCTCCACGGTCGGGAGCAGCTCCGCGACCAGCGAGGGGTCGCCGGTGTAGCGGAACAGGTTGTGGACCGAACGCACCCAGTGCAGCGACCAGTCCGGGACGAAGGTCCGATCGTCGGCGGCGAAGTCGGAGGCGGGCGCCATCGCCAGCATGCCATCGGGCCGGGCCGACGCCGCGAGCTGGGGGTGCCACCTCGCCATCGACCAGTCCGGGTTGGTGACCAGGTCGACCATCTGGTGCACCACCGAATCGCCCGTCCAGGCTCGCTGCTCCCGCGTCGGGCAGTCCACGTAGGCGTCGAGGGCACACAGGTCGACCGTGCGCAGGCCGACCTCGTGGATGCGCTGCAGCTCGAGGTCGGAGCACGTGAACGACGCGCCGACGGGTCGGGGCCGGTGGCGATCGTGGATCGACAGGTCGATCTCGGGATC
>DAIQBC010000138.1:0-7060 GCA_036781345.1 Acidimicrobiales bacterium
CCTCGCCACCTCGGCCGAGGTCCAGGGCCCGATTCCGGGGATGGATTCGAGCTGTGCCCGCAGCTGTGGTCCGGGAAGTGCGGCAAGGCCCTCGAGTCGGGTGGCATGTGCGCTCACCCGCTTCAGCAGGTCAGCACGCCGCTTCTCGACGCCGACCACGTGCAGCTCGTAGTAGCCGAGGGAGGACAGCACCTGGGGCTCTGGCGCCAGCAGGAGACCGCCGGGGCCAGGGGCCGGCTCACCCCAGCGCTCGACGAGCTGCCGGAAGGAGCGGATGGCCTCGAACCCGGTGACCCGCTGGCTGAGGACAGCGGGCAGAAGGGCCTCCAGCACCAGTCCTGTGGAGGGCAGGCGGAGCCCGTCGGCCTGTCGGTGGAGCCGTCGGACCAGGGGGTGCGCCGGATCGAAGCCTGCGCGGTCGTCGAGGGTGCCCAAGGTGGCGGGGGCCTGCTCGAGAGCCCACTCCGCACCGGGGCCCCACGCCTCCACCTCCAGGCGATCACCGAACGGTCGCGCCTGGACGGTGGCGGGTCCGCCCGGTGTACGCGTCGCCCGCAGCACACCGGTGCGGGCAAGCTGGATCGTCGGGTCGATCTTGCCGAGCTGGAGGGGCTGCAGGCTGCGTTGCAGGTCGACCGCGAAGGGGAGGCGAACGGTGCGCCGGGACATGTGGGCTCAGACGCTAGCGCTGGCCACCGTTGCGGCCCATCGGTAGTCGGGCTTGCCACTGGGGCTGCGCTCGATCTTGTCGACCCGCACGAAGGCCTTGGGGACCTTGTACGACGCCAGGTGGCCGCTGACGACGGTGTGCAGCTCCTCGTCGGAGGGTGACGTGCCGGGGCGCAGCTGGACCACCGCGACGACCTCCTGGCCCCAGCGCTCGCTGGGTCGTCCCACCACGAGGGCGTCGAACACCGCCGGGTGCTGCTTCAGCACCTGCTCCACTTCCTCCGCGAACACCTTCTCCCCCCCGGTGTTGATGGTGACCGAGTCGCGGCCGAGCAGCTCGATGGAGCCGTCGAGCTGCACCCGGGCGCGGTCACCGGCCACGGCGTGTCGCACGCCGTCGATCAAGGGGAAGGTGGCAGCGGTCTTGGTCGGATCCCCGAGGTAGCCCAGGGGCACCCGGCCCGTCTGGGTGAGCCAGCCCAGCTCGGGATCCCCCGGCGCCAGCACCCGCTGGCGGTCGGCCGAGATGACCTGGGCGGTGGGGGCGGGCTGGAACACACCAGGGGCGCCGCTCCGGCCTTGGTCAGATCGCTGCACCCCCTGCCGTCCGGTCTCGGAGGACCCCAGCACGTCGACGATCCGAAGGTGGGGGACGAGCTCGAGCAGCCGGTCCTTGACGGCGGCGGACAGGACCGCCCCTCCGGTGAGGAGGAAGCGGAGGTGCTCGAGGGCCCGAGGCCGGGCCTCGAGGGCGTCGACGAGGGGCCGGGCGAAGGCATCGCCCACGATCAGCAACGAGGAGACCCGCTCCGCCTCGACGGTGTCGAGGAGCTCGTCCGGATGGAACCGCACCGGATCCGACTGGATGACCACCGTGCCCCCGGCGAGCCAGGCGCTGATGGCGTTCCAGTGGGCGGCACCGTGCATGAACGGGGGGGCCGGGAGGGCGCGGAGATCGGCGGGGCGAGCCGCGGCCACCAGGTCGTCGGTGGTGCTCGCCACCCCCAGGCAAGCGGCGAGAAAGTCGGCCTGGCGCCACAGGACGCCCTTGGGCATGCCGGTGGTGCCGCCGGTGTACAGGATGTAGAGGTCGTCGGGGGACAGCCCGAGGGGGACGATCGGGGTGGCCGCTGCCAGGGCATCTTCGTAGGGCACCGCGCCGGGCAGCAGCTCGGCCCCCGAGCCGTCATCCACCTGGAGCAGGAGCTGCACGAGCGGGAGGTCCGGCAGCACCTCGGCCAGGGTGGGCGCGAAGGTGCCGTGGTACACGACGGCCCGGGCCCGGCAGTCCGTCAGCACGTACCGCAGCTCCTCGGCCACGTACCGGAAGTTGATGTTGACGCCGACCGTACGGGCCTTGGCCGCACCGAGCAGCACCTCCAGGTACTCGTTGCCGTTGTGGAGGTAGAGGGCCACGTGGTCGTGTGGTGACTCCCACGGCGCGTCGGCCCGGGCGCCGGGCACGCCCAGGCCGGCCTGCCGGAGCACGGAGGCGACCCGACGGGTCCGGTCGGTCACCTGGGCCCAGGTGAGGCGGCGGTCGCGCCAGACGATGCACTCCCGATCCGGTATCGCCGCCGCGATCGCCTCGTGGAGGGCGGCCAGGTTCAGCTCCTCGGGCACCTCGACGACGGCCACGGCTGCGACGGTAGGCGATGGCCAGGGCGACCTCAGCCGGCGGCTGCCTCCATGCGACGCTGCAGGTCCACACAGGTGGGGGGCAGCGGCGTCGCCAGCTCGGTGATGAGGATCCCGGCGGGTGGCGGCTCGACGGAGGTGACCGAGCGGAAGATCAGCTGCTTCCGGTAGGGGGTCTGATCGAGCTGGGAGAGCGGCAGGTCGACGAGGCCCCGCCGTGGTCGATCGAGGTCGACGAGGACGTAGATCCGCTCGGTCAGGTTGGCGAAGAGGCGCAGGTGGATGACACCGTCGGGGACGGCCCGCCAGCGGCCCACCACGGCCTCCTCCGACGAGCGGAAGGTGGCGCGGTAGTGCCCGGTGTCGTCGAACTCGAGCCGAAGGCCCTCGCCCGGGACGTTGTCGGCCGCGGCAAGGGTGACGGGACTCGTGGGCGGTTCGGTCAGGGTGAGGTCCCATTCGAGGAGCCGGATCTCGAGCGGGATCCACGGGGATAGGGGTTCACCCGAACCGATGTAGACCGCGTTGCAGTTGTCGACGATCTGGATGCGATCGACGGGACCACCCGACGGCAGGACCGGCGCCTGGCGGATCAGGGCGTCCAGCGGGTGACCGGGCGTGTGGTCGCTGAGCTTCGCCTGGAGCTTGACGTACTGGGTGAGCGGTCTGCCCGAGTTCGACGTCCGCTCAGTGGTGATGGACACGGCCAGGTTGGCCGCGAACCCGAAGGCGGCCAGCAGACCCAGCACCGCGAACGCCGGCCGGGCGAACCTCGGGCGCTCGCAGAGCCGGCGAGCCAGGTCGACGTACCCGATGGTGCCGGCCACGGCGAAGAGCGGGATGAACTCCGCCGTGTACCGCATGGCGATGTAGCCGTAGAACATGATGGCCCCGGGGATGGTGAGCACGGCGAGCAGCGGGATCCGCAGCTCGCGCCACTCCCGCGCCACGCGACGTGCGAAGGCGCACAGCAACCCCCAGGCGCTGAGGAGCAGGAGCAGCGGCATGAAGGCGACCACGCTGCCCGTGCGGTACACCTGGTCGAGGAAGGACCCGCCGTAGTTCTGCGGCACCTCGGCCGGGAGCGTGATGTAGGGGAACAGGGCTGTGAACCGGATCCCGTCCGGGCGGAAGTAGCCAACGAGCGTGGCAGGCAGGATGCTCGGCGACACGAGGTTGCCACCGTTGGCGTCGAGCGCGGCTCGGCGCTGCGCGCTCATGCTGGTCCACACCTGATGCTCGAGCGGGAACAGATAGGGGTGGCGGAACTTGGCCCAGTTGAGGGCGACTCCCACGCCCAGCGGCACCACGCCGGCGGCGAGGAGGGTGGGGACCCACCGGCGGGGGAGCGGCTGGTCGCTCCGTCCCGTCGCGAACCAGAGCGCGGCCAGCAGCAGGCCGACCGCGCAGCCCCAACCCGCCGTGGTCCGGCTCAGGATGGCGCCGAGCGTGAAGGCCCCGGCCGTCACCGCGCCGCGCGTGGAAGGTCGGCGCAGCAGGCCCATGATGCTGAAGGCAGCACCGAGTGCCATCGCGACCGCCCACGCGTAGGCCTCGTGGTACACGAAGGGCAGGGACCCCAGGTAGAGCACCACCGAGCCCGACACCAACGTGAACAGGAGGATCCCGAACCCGGCCGCCTCGGCCCGGCTCAGGAGGGCCCGACCGCGGAGCGAGCACCGGGTGCGCCACATGAGCAGGGCCGTGAGCACCGTGGTGACGATCCACGAGCCGAGCATGGAGAAGGCGGTGAGCTCGCCGTCGAAGGCGTCAGTGACGAGGAGGATGGGCACCCGGAGCAGGGACGGGCCAGGTGGGAAGTAGATGTACTCCTTGCCGCGCACGGCGAAGGCCTCCAGGCCGATCTCGCCCACCGGCACGTCGAGGTGGCCGTGGAACAGCTGGCGCGCTTGGAGATCGTAGAACCCGGAGAAGTCCGCTCCGCCGATCGCCGTGCGGAGGGGGTGCAGGCCGAAGTCCCACAACACCCCGACGTAGGCGACCAAGGCGAGGGAACCGGCGATGACGACGCTGCGGGTGTAGCGACGCAGGTCTGGGTCGGCCTGCTCCCACCAGGTGCGCACCGACGCGAGCGGGCGGGTCAACGAGCTGGCGCGAGCCGCGCGGCTCGCACGCACGAGGAGTGCCGGGGCGTCACCGGCCGTACAGTAACCTACGGCGATCTCGCCGCTGGATCCCCTGAGTGCGGCTGGAGCCATGGACCCCATCACCCAAGACCTGGTCCGGATCGACGATCTGGAGGCATCCCTTCCGGACCTCTCGGCCCGGTACGCCGCGGCTGAGCCCTTCCCCCACATCGTGCTCGACGACGTGCTGCAGCCCGATGCCTTGGCGCGCGCCTACGCCGAGTTCGCCCACATCCCTGATGACCACTGGACGAACTACCTCCACCTCAACGAGCGGAAGTACGCCAACACGGCCACCAACACCTGGGGCCCCACGCTGCAAGCGGTGGCCACGGCGTTCGCCTCGGAGCGGTTCGTCGCCTTCCTCGACGCCCTGACGGGCTTCGAGGGGCTCATGGCCGACGACGTCATGGACGGTGGAGGGCTCCACCGCAGCCTGCCGGGTGGCTTCTTGAACATCCACGCCGACTTCACGGCGCATCACAGCAAGCCGCAGTGGCGTCGGCGGGTCAACCTGCTCCTCTACCTGAACCCCGTGTGGGATCCCGCCTGGGGCGGTCAGCTGCAGCTGTGGTCGAAGGACATGCAGCGCGTCGCGGCGGAGGTGGAGCCCAAGGGGAACCGCATGCTGCTGTTCACCACCGATGAGCACTCGTACCACGGGCACCCGGAGCCACTACGGGTGCCGGAGGGCATGGCCCGCCAATCGCTGGCGCTCTACTTCTTCACCGAGGAGGCGCACCCGCTCACCCGGTCCACCGACTACCGGGCGCGACCTGGCGATGGGCTGCGAGGGGCGTACATCTACCTCGACAAGAAGGCCCTCCAGGGCTACGACGTCTTCAAGCGACGGCTGCACCTCTCCGACGGCGCCGTCAGCCGCACGTTGGGCCTGGTCAGTCGCCTGGCCCCGCGGGCGCGCCGGCGGTAGGCAGGGCATCTCGGCCCAGCAGCCGGCCGGCCTCGATCCGGCGTCGCAGTCGTTGGGCGGGCCGCTCGATCAAGAACCAGGAGAGCGCGGCGAACATGCCGATGCCCACGAGGGAGGCGGTCATTCGGCGGCCCGCGGCGTCACGGTCGCTCCAGCGCCCCACGGCCCGGATCACGGGGACCTGCCACAGGTAGATGGCGTAGGAGGTCTTGCCGACCTTCTCGGCGCCCCGGGCGAGCCATGAGCGCAGCGGTCGGGGGTCGCTCACGAGGTAGAGGACCATGGCCCCCGAGGCCAGGATCCAGAGCGTGATGCCGCCGTGGTAGGCGAAGGCGGCATCGGCCTTCACGGTGAGCATGAGCGAGATCCACACGGACACGACCGCCCATGGCGTCCACCGGGGGAGCCGAGTGGGTGTCAACCCCCGCACGAAGAGGGAGGCGAGCAGGGCACCGAGGAGCAGCCCGTCGACCCGGGTGTCCGTGCGAAGGTAGGCCGCTTCCCACCCCCACCAGCGGTACACGACGATGCGCCAGACAGTGACCACGACCACCGCGGCCGCCAGGGCGGGAACGACCCGACGTGCCCCATGGCTGATCCCCACGAAGGCAAGCACGACGAGCGGCCAGACGACATAGAACTGCTCTTCTATGGCGAGGGACCAGAGCGCCAGAAGATCGCCCGCCGTGAGCGGGTGCCACAGCACGCGCCAGTTCATGACGTACAGGAGCGTGGCGCGCACGCTGTCGAACACGCCTTCCCGGCCGCCGATCGACGGCCACCCGGCGCGATGGGCGTAGACGAGATAGACGAGCAGCATCGCGAAGAGGGCAGGGAACAGCCGGATGGCGCGACGTAGGTAGAACCGGCCGAACCTGATCCCCCCGAAGTCGTGCTGCTCCTGGAGCAGCAGGGCCGTGATGAGGAAGCCGCTCAGGACGAAGAAGAGGTCGACACCGAGGAAGCCGCTGTTGGAGAAGATCTCGCGGAAGTGGAAGTAGGGCGCGACCTCCCAGATGTGGGACAGCACCACGATGCTGACCGCAAACGCGCGGAGGACGTCGAGGGCGGGGACATGCGCCAGCCGCCGGAACGAGACGGGGGCGTCGGTGTCCACGGCCAGGGGTTACGAGGGCACGTCGGTGACGGTCACCGTGCGCATCCTGTCGCCGACCTCGATCGACTGCGCCACGTCGATTCCGCTGGTGACGTTGCCGAACAGGTTGTAGAGCGGCTGCAGCTTGTCCTGGCAGTCCTCGATGCAGATGAAGAACTGGGACCCGTTGGTGTCAGGACCGGCATTGGCCATCGCCAGCGCCCCGAGGACGTAGGGGGCTCGTACCGGCTCGTCGGCGAACTTGTAGCCGGGGCCGCCCCTACCGGTGCCGTCCGGGTCGCCGCCCTGGATCACGAAGCCGGGCACGACCCGATGGAAGGTGAGGCCGTCGTAGAAGCCGCGGCGCGCCTGCACGACGAAGTGGTTGACCGTGGTGGGGGCGAGCGAGGCGTCCAGCAGGGCCACGATGTCGCCCTTGTCAGTGGCGATCGTCACCGCGAACGTGGCGGTCGGATCGATCTCGATGGCGGGGGGGTTGGGCATGGGGACCTACGCTACCGCCCGTGCCGGAAGCCATGGACGCCCGTGAACGGCGAGAGCTGTGTGACCTCCTCGAGG
>DAIQBC010000139.1:0-7053 GCA_036781345.1 Acidimicrobiales bacterium
CGTCATCGCCAACCAGAAGCAGACCGAGATGCGCCTCGACCGCTCCATGGAGGAGCTGGAGAAGGTCTCCGCCAACGCCAAGCAGGCGGTCCTCATGGCCGACGAGGCAGGCAGGAAGGGCGACACCGCCAAGGTCGAGGAGTACACCTCGGCCGCCGAGTCCTTCGCCACCCGCCTCATCGCCATCGAGGGCGAGGTGGAAGACCTCAAGCAGCTGGCCCTGCAGTCGTCCCAGGCCTCCGACCAGGCCAAGGCCGCCGTGCAGCAGAACGCCACCGCCTTGCAGCGCAAGCTGTCCGAGCGCAACAAGCTGCTCTCCCAGCTCGACCAGGCCAAGATGCAGGAGCAGGTCAACAAGGCGATGACCTCGCTGTCCGAGACCGTCGGCGAAGATGTGCCCACCTTCGATGAGGTGCGGGAGAAGATCGAGGCGCGCTACGCCAAGGCCAAGGGCATGTCCGAGCTCACCGAGTCGTCCGTCGAGTCCCGCATGCTGGAGGTTGAGCAGGCGGCGGCCAACAGCGAGGCCCAGACCCGCCTGGCGCAGATTCGCGCCCAGCTCGGGCTGGCCCCGGCCGGAGCGGAGGCGCCCGCTCCTGAGGTCGCCCCGGGCGAGGCCGGTCCCGCCTGAGCGACGAGGTGGGCGTCGGCCCACACCCGGCGCCCTGGCCCACCGACCCCCGGTACGACGCGGAGCTGCTCGCCGGGGGGGATCGTCGCAACGTCGCCGACCGCTACCGCTACTGGAGCGTCGAGGCCATCGTGGCCGACCTCGACCCGCGGCGCCACCCGTTCCATGTCGCCATCGAGAACTGGTCGCACGACCTCAACATCGGCACCGTGATCCGCAACGCCAACGCGTTCCTCGCCGCCAGCGTGCGCATCGTCGGACGCCGCCGCTGGAACCGTCGCGGCGCGATGGTGACCGATCGCTACCAGCACGTGGCCCACCACCCCACGATCCAGGACCTCCTGCAGTGGGCCGGTGCAGAAGACCTTCCGCTCGTGGGCATCGACAACCCCTCAGGCGCGCGCCCCATCGAGACGACCCCGCTCCCGCGCCGGTGCGTCTTGCTGTTCGGACAGGAGGGCCCGGGGCTCTCGCCTGGCGCCCACGACGCCTGCTCGCTCGTGTGCTCGATCACGCAGATGGGCTCGACCCGCTCCATCAACGCCGGGGTCGCCTCGGGAATCGCCATGCACACCTGGCTCCGCCAGCACGTCCTTGGGCCTGACACGGTCTAGGGCAGCACGACGAGGTCGTCGCGGTGCACGACCTCATGGGGCATACCCTCGGGCAGGTCGGCCGTGCGACGCCCGGCGACCTCCCGGAGGCCCACCGAGCCCAGCCGAACGAGGCCCTTGGCGAACACCGTGCCGTCGAGGCCGGCGATCTCCACCGCGTCATCCACCTCGAAGCTGCCCCTCACCTCGTGCACCCCGGCGGCCAGTAACGAGACGCCGCGGTCGAGGAGCGCCCGGCGGGCACCCTCGTCGACCAGGATGGTGCCGCTCGATCCCACCGCGAAGGCGATCCAGAGCTTCCGGGCGGGGAGCCGCCGGCTCCGCGGGTGCACGATCGTGCCGGCACCGGTCACCCCCGCCACCACGTCGTCGAGCACGCCCACTCTCGAGGCTTGGGCGATAACGGCCTTCACGCCTGACCACGCCGCGATCTTGGCCGCCGCCAGCTTCGACGCCATCCCACCGCTCCCCCGGGCCGTGCCCGTACCACCAGCGAGAGACTCCAAGGAGTGGTCGAACTCGATGATCTCCTCGATGAGCGACGCCGACGAGTCGAGCCGAGGATCGGCGGTAAGGAGACCGGGGGCGTCCGTGAGCAGCACCAGCAGGTCGGCGGCCAGGAGGTGGGCCACCAGCGCGGCCAGGCGGTCGTTGTCGCCGAAGCGGATCTCGTCGTCGGCGATGGCATCGTTCTCGTTCACCACCGGCACCACGCCGAGGTCGAGGAGACGGCCCAGCGTGGCCCGGGCGTGGAGGTACTGCTGGCGCACGGTGAAGTCGAACGGCACGAGCAGCACCTGGCCGCCCACCAACCCGTGGGTGGCCAGCGCTCCTTCGTAGACGCGCATGAGACGGGTCTGACCCACCGCAGAGGCGGCCTGGAGCGTGACCGCATCCCGCGGCCGATCCCCGCCCGTGTACCCGAGGGCGGGCAGGCCGGCGGCGATGGCTCCGGAGGTCACCAGGACCACGCGATGGCCCTGGCCTCGCAGCCCGGCCGCCTCAGAGCACAGCTTGGCCACGGCACCCTCGTCGATGTCGCCGTCAGGGGTGGTGAGGGACGACGTGCCGATCTTGGCGACGACGATCATCGATCGTCGTCGTAGTCGAAGGCCAGCCTACCGATGTGCACCGTGTCACCGCGTTGGGCACCGGCACGCGCCAGGGCCTTGTCGATGCCCAACGCGCGCAGGCGGCGATGGGCCTCGTCCATGGCCTCCGCGTTGGTGAGGTCGGAGAGGGCTACGGCCCGCTCCGCCTGCCGGCCCACCACGGTCCATGCCCCGCGTTCGTCCCGCTCGATGCGGTAGCCCTCCGCCACCGGGCGGTGGAGCACGAAGGCATCGGCATCGGGCACCTCGGCCCTCGCCGCTCGCACGGCATCCGCCATCTGCCCGGTCAGGGTCCGCAGCCCGGCACCGGTGACCGCCGCGATGTGGAGCCCGTCGAAGGCCACATCGGGCGCGGCCAGGTCGGCGCGCGACCCCACCACGATCCGGGGCCGCTCGAGCAGATCGGGCTGATAGTCGCCCAGCTCGGCCAACAGGATCCTCTCCTGCTCCGCCGGGCTGTGCTCGGCGAGCGGCGAGAGATCGAGGAGCAGCACGAGCACGCGCGCCCGCTCCACGTGGCGCAGGAACTGATGCCCCAAACCACGGCCCTCGCTCGCCCCCTCGATGAGCCCAGGCAGGTCGGCCACCACGAACTCGGTCTCGTCGTCGAGGCGCACCACGCCCAGATTCGGCTCCAGCGTGGTGAAGGGGTAGTCGGCGATCTTCGGCTTGGCGGCCGAGATGGTGGAGATGAGGGTGGACTTGCCCACGCTCGGGAACCCGACGAGGGCCACATCGGCCATCAGCTTGAGCTCGAGGCGCAGCCAGCGCTCCTCGCCGACCTCGCCCTGCTCGGCAAAGGCCGGCGCCCGACGGCGGTTCGACAGGAAGCGGGCGTTGCCCCGCCCTCCGTGGCCCCCCTCGGCCGCCAGCCAGCGATCGCCGGGGTGGAGCAGGTCGGCCAGCACCGTGCCGTCCTGACCCCGCACGACGGTGCCCTCCGGCACGGGCACCTCGAGGTCGCCGCCACCACGGCCGTGCTTGCGCTGGCCCTGGCCGTGGGTGCCGCTCTTGGCGGCTCGGTGCGGGTGATCCTTGAAGGCGATCAACGACGACACGTTGCGATCGACCACGAGCCACACGCCCCCGCCGGTGCCGCCGTCGCCGCCGTCAGGGCCACCAAAGGGCACATGGGCCTCGCGGCGAAAGCTGACGGCGCCGGCGCCGCCGTCACCCGCCTTCACGTGGAGGCCACACTCATCGACGAACTGCGACACGCGGCGAGGCTACCGAGCGACCTCGCCGGTCCGTGAACCCGGGGTGATCAGCGGGTGAGGTGGACCGGGTTGCCCTCGATGCGGGCGGCCCAGGTGGTGACGTCGGTGGTGGCGGCCGCGAACTGGTACTGGATGCCCCACCAGCAGGAGTTGCCGGTGGTGACGGGGTTGATCCCGACCGTGCAGGTGTAGCCAGACGGCACGTTGATGCGGATCTTCAACCACTCGCCGTTGAACTGGCTGCTGCTGCCGTTGTGGGTGATGATCCCGCAGCTCGGCGACGTATCCGACGCGTGCGCAGTGGCTTCCTGACGGCCGGTCGCGCCGCCGGCCGAGGTCGTTTGGGGCGCGTTCGGGGCCGGGGAAGCGGTGTAGCTGCAGTCGGTCGCCGCAACGTTGACCACGGGGCCCGGCACGGCCGGGTTCGTGGACGGCTTCATCGGGTAGATGGTGGACTGACCGCTGGAGTCGCCCGGATCCCAGAGGTCCACCACCAGCGTCTTGCCCGCGTACTGCGGGCCCACCTCGGCCAGGTAGAACGTGGCCGTCTGGGTGCCGCCGCTCGCGGTGAAGTTGTTGAACATGCCCATGTCCCGGTAGGCGTACAGCGCCGGCTGCACCCCGGTGGTGCAGGAGCCGTTGGCGCAGGCCTGCACCGCGTAGGCGTTGACACCAGAGCCGTTCGTCTGCGTGTCGTTGGTCCGCACGTTCACCAGGTAGAGGTCACCGGATTGGACGCCCGTGAGGGTGCACAGCGTGCGCCACTGCAGGCGGAAGAACGGCTCCTCGCGCAGTCCCCACCAGCAGCTGTTCTCGCTGGTGTCGCCGGAGGAGCCGGTGAAGACGTTGGTGCGGATCTCGAAGTCGAACGGGTTGGTCTGCTTGAACACCCGGTACTCGGTCTGGAAGGAGTTCCCGGAGCTGTTCAGCTCCTCGTCCCCGGTCATGTTGGACAGCCCGGAGACGCAGTCCACCTGGGAGGTGCCCGACTGGGAGCAGTTGGCCGGCAGGGTTGCCGCCACCGCGTTCCCGCCGAACTGCGCGTCATACACCTGGATGGCCACGTTGCCGCTGAGCCCGGAGGGGATCTTGACGACGTACCAGAAGCCCCGGTTCACGTCGGAACGGTAGTTCTTGTTGGGGGTGTTGGGGGGGGTTTCGGTGCAGTTCACGGTGATGTAGCAGCGGGGCGAGAAGGCGTCACCGTTGGGGTTGACCGTGCCGGGGCCTTCGGCCATGGCCCAGAACCCCGGGCTGCGCGTGGCGTCGATCTGGTTGCCGGTGGGAACCCAGCTGCTGGACGCCGGGATGGAGGTGATCTGGGCAGTCCACTCGCAGAGCTGGTTGCCGTTGGCCGCCGTCTTCACCGTGGATCCCGTCGGCAGCATCCCGGTGGCCCAGGCGCCGCTCGATGGCCAGCTGCCGTCGGCTGCTTGATACCCCACGTTGCACGGCCTCGTCACTGGCGCGGTGGTCCGCATGAACGCCTGGACCGAGCTGGCCCGCGTGATCCGGGCATCCCAGGTGCACTGCCGGTTGCCCGTGCCGCTCGTGTACTTCGCTCCGGCGTTGTACGTGGTGGCGGTCTCCCACCGACCGTTGGTGCCGGGGCTGACGCCGAACACGTTGCAGGGGGTGTTGGTCGGCGCGCGCCGGTAGTAGTCGGGCGGCGGGACGCTCACCGGGGTGGGGGTGGTCGGGTCGCCGTTGACGGTCCAGCGGCACTGCGTCGACCCCGAGTTGGCGGCCGCCCCGTCGAACGCGGTGGCGCTCGTCCAGCGGCCGAGGCTCACCGTGTTGCTGACGTTGCAGGGCGCGTTGGTGGGCGGGTTGGCGACGTTGTTCCAGTTGGGCGGCCAGGTGACGGTGTTGCTGGCCGGCGTGTCGATGCGCGTGTAGGTGTTCTTCGAGGCGTTGCCGCCGAAGTAGTTGAGCGGGCTGCCCAGCGGGATGGGGAGGTTGTACTCGGCCTCGGCGCTTCGGGACAGCGACTGCGTGTGGCCGATCACCTGGGAGAAGTAGCGGGTGGCGTTGGGCTCCGTGACGGTCACCTTCAGCGAGTTGTCGCTGGAGCCGTACTCGATCTCGATGTCGAGGTTGGGGTACACGGTGAGGTGGCAGGTGGCGCTGCCGTCGCCGAGGCCGTTGCGCTGGAGGCTCTGGCACGCCACCTTCCTCGCCTCGGCGATGTCCGGCATCCAGACCGTGCCGGCCAGGGCGGCCGCGTCGGCCGACTTCTGGAGGTAGCTGATGCGCGAGTACCAGCTGGCGAGGTCGACGCCGTACGCCGCGAAGACCATCAAGGGGATCAGCAGGAGCGCCGTCATGATGATGGCGACGCCTTCCTGGCCACGTGAACGGCGGGGCTGGGAGCGGGGAGGGGGGGTGGTGCGCATGGGTTCCTCGTCAGGGGGCGTCAGAAGTCCGGTTGCAGCCGGTACACGCTGCTCTTGGTGATGGTGAAGTCGCCGAAGAAGGTCTTGGTGCGGTTGGTGTGGGTGGTGCGGATCCACACACCGACGTAGTCAGGCGGGCCGGCCAGCGTGTCCTTGCGGGCCGAGGGGAGCCACTGCTCGACGGCGGCGGGGAGGACGGTGCTCTGGGTGACGCTCCGCACCAGGGCACCGCTGTAGGAGTTGCAGCTGGCTGCCACCCCGAAGTTCGTGCCGTTCTCGGTGGCGGGCACGCAGCCCGAGGGCACCTGGCCGTCGACGGTGGTGGACTTGTAGATGACCACCCGCTGGAGGTTCGCCAGCTCGTCGGCGGGCAGCGAGGCCTTGATGGCAACCAGGGTGGACACGTCGGCCTCGGCCCGGGTGCCGCTGCTGGCCGCCACGCGGGCCCCCTGCGAGGCGGCTCCCTCGACCTTGTTGTTCGACACCCAGGCCAGCCCGGTCTCCGCCGTGGCGAAGGCGAGCAGGATGAGCAGCGGCGTCACGATGGCGAACTCGATGAGCGCGGCGCCGCGCTCGCTCTCGGATCGACGTCGGCGAAGGCGGGAGCGGAGCGTCATGTGGAGGAGTAGCCCTGCGGCTCGAGGAGGGTGATGCCGGAGTCCGTGACGGTGAGGGTCTGGCCCAGGATGCCGGTGTAGTACTTGTGCTTGGCCTGCAGGTACACGCCCAGGTAGTCGGGCGGGTTGAAGGGGGTCTGGAGGCGGGGCGTGGACACGACCCGACGGTTGGTCGGCGACCACTTGCAGTCGACCTTCGTGGCCGGTCCCGAGGGGCCGGTGCAGCCGAAGTAGTAGGTGATCGGCTGGGCCGCGCGTCCTGTGGCCATGTCGAACGCGCCACCGGCGGCGTCGGGCCGGATGTAGACGTTGCAGGCGCCCAGGGCGTCGCTGTCGCCGTCGGAGACGCCGACCGAGGTCTGGTTGGGGGTGGTGGGGCTGGACTGCTTGCAGCCATTGGGGACCGTGTCGCCGGGGCCGGTGGCGTGCCAGATCACGATGTACTCGATCTCACCCTTGCCGAAGG
>DAIQBC010000140.1:0-6928 GCA_036781345.1 Acidimicrobiales bacterium
CGGATGATGCTGCCCCGCCGCGGGTGACCGCCACCGGCGTCGCGCTGGTCGCCGTCGGGTGGCTGGCGGGCACCATGCTGCTGTGGCGGGTCCGAACGCCCCCACCGGTCGGAGTTCACAAAGGGCTCGCCGCCACGGCGTCCGTGGTGATCCCGGCCCGCAACGAAGCGGGGAGCCTGCCGCGGCTGCTGACCTCGTTGGGAGCGCAGGTCGAGCCCCCACTCGAGGTGATCGTGGTGAACGATGGCTCCACGGATGCCACCGCCGCGCTGGCGCGCGCGGCGGGGGCCACGGTCATCGATGCGCCCGCCCCGCCAGTCGGATGGCTGGGGAAGCCGTGGGCCTGCCACGTCGGCACGGAAGCGGCCACCGGCGAGTGCCTCCTCTTCCTCGATGCGGACACCTGGTTGGCGACCGACGGGGTGGCGCGCCTGGTGGCCGCCCATGCGTCGATGACCCCCACGGGGGTGCTGTCCGTGCAACCGTTCCACGAGGTGCATCACCCCTACGAACAGCTGTCGGCGATCTGCAACGTGGTGCCGATCCTGGCGAGCGGCGTGGCCACTCCCGGTGCCGCCCGGTCGTCGCGCGTCGCCTTTGGGCCCTGCCTGGTCACCCGCGCCGCCGACCTTGACGCGGCCGGCGGGTTCACGGCCGTTCGCGGCGAGATCGTCGAAGACGCCGCCCTGGCCCGGGCCTACCGAACGGCGGGCCGCCCGGTCCGCTGCCTGGGGGGCGGAACCACCGTCCGGTTCCGGATGTACCCCGACGGACTCCGCTCCCTCATCGAGGGCTGGACGAAGAACCTGGCCGGTGGGGCGCAGCGCGTGTCGCGGCTGGCGCTGCTGGGCTCGCTGGCCTGGGTGTGCGCGGGGATGTCGGTGACGGCCGACGCGCTCACCGACCCGTCACCGACGGTGGCGCTGGCTTGGGTGGCTCTGAGTGCGCAGCTCGCCTGGATGCTCCGTCGTCTCGGCTCGTTCCACTGGGTCACCTCGGTCCTCTTCCCAATCCCGCTCCTGGCCTTCGTGGCTCTGTTCCTCCGCTCGCTCGTCCTCCGGCTGGTGGGTCGGCCGGTCACTTGGCGTGGCCGTCGGATCGATGCCCGCCGCGGGACCATGGAGCAATGACCCTTCCCCTCGTGGTCGCGCTCTCGTTCTGGGGGACGCTGATCGCCAACGTGGTCGCCTGGGCCGTGATCCACACCGGGTCGGGCTATGTGGTCCACCGCCTCCCGCTGTCTCGTCTCCAGCACGACGACTGGCTTCTCCGCCCGCACCGGATCGAGGCCGGTGGGCGCCTGTACACCAGGGTGCTGCGCATCCGGCGCTGGAAGGATCATCTGCCCGAGGCCGGGGCGTTGTTCGCCGGCGGGGTCAGCAAGCGCACCCTCACGGGCGACCTCTCGGGCGGCCTCCAGCGCTTCGTTTGCGAGACGCGCCGGGCCGAGCGCGGCCACTGGCTGGCCCTGTGCGGCGGCCCCCTGTTCGCGCTTTGGAACCCGCTCAGCGGCCTGGCCCTCATGGTGGCCTACGGCGCGGCCGTCAACGCCCCCTTCATCGCAGTCCAGCGCTACAACCGCCAGCGCGCCCAACGGGTGCTCGCTCGCCAGGCCTCCGCCACCAACCGCTGATCAACGGACCCACCGCGGCAACTTGTGGTGATCACCGACCGTCTCAGTACGGATTCGGCACAAGTTGCGGGGTTTCAGCGATGAATCGACGGGATGCGGCGGTCGAGCGGATCGCGGGTGGTGCGGGGTTCGCGGGCCTCGCCGCGCACGAGGGGGAGGAGCATGCCGTAGGGCTCGGCGTTGCTGAGGTGGTGGATCCGATGCGACTCGCGCAGCCACTCGAGGTAGGCGAGGTGGGGCACTCGCACCGGCAGCCGGTGGTGGATGTACACCTCGTGCACGAAGAGGTAGCAGGCGCCGTAGGCGGTGACGCCGACACCCACCCACCCCAAGGCGTCGAGGCCCAGCGAGCCGAGCGCGAACAGCAGCACCCCCACGGCGGAGAAGCACACGGGGAACAGGTCGTTGCGCTCGAAGGCGGCCCGGGCGGGGGCGTGGTGGCTCCGATGCCACACCAGGCCGATGCCGTGCATCACCCAGCGGTGGGCGGCGTAGCTCACCCCTTCCATGACGGCAAAGGAGCCGACGACGAGGACGATCGGGTTCATGCCCGCACATCCTGCCGGACCGCGCCGTCGGCCGACGACTCCCGAGCCCCGAGTCGGTCCCACGTGAGCATCACCAGGGTGAGCAGCGCGAAGGCGTACGCATACTCCTCGAGCGGGATGTCCCAGATCGGGTAGATGCCGCTGGTGTCCTCGGGTCGGTAGATCACGATGGTGGCCGAGTGCTTCGTGAGCCACCCGTCGACCGGGACCATGAACGCGTAGCAGATCGCCATCGAGATCCAGTAGGCGGGCTCCCGGAAGAGGCCCGAGCGCAGCACGAGCAGCTCGACGAGCACGACGCCGATGGCGGCCGTGACGGCGAGCGTGGGGTAGATGGGCATCAGCGGGACGCCCCGCGGCGCATGATGCCGCGCACGGTCTCGAGGGTGAGCAGCCCGCAGATCGGGATCACCGTGAAGAACACCAGCTCCTCGATGGCCATCCCCCCGGGCAGGGTGAGCCCCACCGTGTAGCGCGGGTTGAAGTCCCAGGTGCCGGTGGACGTGGCCCAGATGTCCCACACCACGAACAGGGCGAAGGCGGGGAGCAGGGAGAGGGCGAGCCGGCGGGGCTGCCGCCACACCCGCGACCCGAGGTGCAGCTCCAGGGGCAGGGTCACCAGCACGCAGGCACCCATCAGGAGCAGGTACTGGTAGCGGTCCATCGCCCGCTCAGCCTACGAGCGCAGGGGTGGGCTCACAGATCGGGCAGGCCCATGTCGAGGTTGGGCTGATCGATGCCGCCGTCGACCTCCACCACCTTGCCCGTCATGTAGCCGCCGGCCGGCGAGGCCAGGAAGAGGACCATTGCGGCGATCTCCTCTGGATCGCCGATGCGCTTGAGCGGCGTGCCCTCCTCCATGGTGCTGCGGAGGCCGTCGTCCTGGAGAACGATCTCGAGCGCCGACGTGGCGACGGCACCCACCGCGATGGCGTTCACCCGGATGCGGGGGGCGAGGTCCAATGCGGCCAGCCGGGTCCAGTGGGACAGCGCCGCCTTGGCCGTGCCGTAGGCCACGAACCCGCGACCCGCCGCGCGCCCCATCATCGAGGAGATGCCGACGACGGCGCCGCCTCCGCCCTCGAGCATGATCGGCACCGCCGCCCTGGTCAGGGCGTGGGCGGTGGCCACGTTCCACGAGAACTCCGAGATGAGGCGCTGGGGTGACGTGTCGAGGAAGGCCCCGGGCATCGACCCGCCCACGTTGTTCACGACGATGTCGATCCGTCCCAGCTGCTGCTTGGCCGTCTCGGCCAGCCCGGCGATGGCGTCGAGGTCGCTGAGGTCGGCCGGCACGACGGCCGCTCGCCGGCCGAGGGCCTCGATCTGGGCGGCGACGCCGTCGAGCTGGTCCTTGGTGCGGGAGGAGAGCAGCACATCGGCGCCGGCCTCCGCCAGCGCGAGCGCCGACGCAGCCCCGATGCCGCGGCCGGCGCCCGTGACGATGGCCACCTTGTCATCGAGCCTGAACCGGTCCTGGATCATGGCCGGACCATAGCCAGTGCAGGGAGGGCCACCCCACGGCAACCCTCAGGTGAACCCCTGATGACATCGGTCACAACCAGGGTGATCCCCGATGGCAGCTTCACCCCATCGCCGTACATTGCTGGGGCGCCGTCTGCGGTCGGCCCTCCTTCGTCCCGCTACGACTGCCCTCGGAGGTCGTCCTGTGTTCGGTCAGCTCGGTTCCTGGTGCTTCCGCAAGCGGAAGACGGTCGCCCTCCTCTGGATCGTCGCCATCGTCGTCGTCGGCGCCGTCTCCAGCGCGGTCGGCGGGCGCTTCGGGCAGGACCTCACGCCGCCTGGTTCCGAGAGCACCCGTGGCGTGGACACGCTGAACGAGGAGTTCGGCGGTCAGGGGGCGGGCCTCCCAGGGACGATCGTGTTCCGTGCTGCGCAAGGCGTGGACGATCCCGCCGTGCGGGCCGCCATGGAGACGCTCTTCACGAGGGTCACCACGATCGCTGCCGACCCTGGCGTGGACGTGCAGGACGACCCAGTGTTCGCCGGGCTCGATGCCGATCAGCGCGCTGCGCTGGCGGCCGCAGATCTGACTGCCTTCGCCGGGCTCACCCTCGTCAGCCCGTACTCGGACGCCGGTGTCCAGCAGGTGTCTTCCCTGGGTGACGAGGCCGGGCGCATCGCCTTCGCGTCGGTCGAGATCCCGGGGGACGACTCCTTCGACGAGGCGGCCGCCATCGGCCGCACGATCGAGAACATGTCACCGTCGGTCGAAGGTCTCCAGGTCGAGCTCGGCGGCGAGGTCTTCGGCGAGTTCTCCGAGCCGTCCACAGAAGCGCTCGGCCTTGCCTTTGCCGTGGTGATCCTCGTGCTGGCCTTCGGATCGGTGCTGGCGATGGGCTTGCCCATCGGTGTGGCCATCGCGGGCATCGCAGCTGGCTCCGTGCTGGTGACGCTGCTGTCGAACCTGCTCGTGATGCCCGACTTCGCGCCCTTCCTCGGGGTCATGATCGGTCTCGGCGTGGGGATCGACTACGCCCTCTTCATCGTCACCCGGTACCGAGAGAACCTCCATCACGGGCACTCCTCGGAGGAAGCCACCTCGATCGCCGTCGACACCGCTGGACGCGCCGTCGCCTTCGCCGGTGCGACCGTCGTGATCTCGTTCCTCGGCATGCTCGTGATCGGTGTGAGCTTCATCCAGGGCCTGGCCGTGAGCGCGGCCGTCGTGGTGGCCATGACCGTGGTCGCTTCGCTCACGCTGCTGCCCGCCCTCCTCGGGTTCGCAGGGGGCCGCATCGAGGTCACCCGCTGGCGGGGGGTCGTCGCGACCTCGTTCGTCGCCCTCGGTCTGGTGGGTATCGGGCTCCAGTTCGCTCCGTTGTTCGTCGGGTTCCCCCTTGCCGCGGTGGCACTTCTGGCGGGCTTCGCTCTGGCGCCGCTGAAGAGGGAGGTGCGGCGTCGCCCACCGAGGCCGCTGCACGAGACCCTCCCCTACCGCTGGAGCCGTCTCATCCAGCACCACCCCTGGCCGGCAGCCATCGGCGGTGCGCTGGTGCTCCTCGTGCTGGCGATCCCTGTCCTCAACCTGCGGTTGGGGTTCTCGGACGAGGGCAACTACGCCAAGGACACCACCACCCGCCAGGCCTACGACCTCCTCGTCGACGGCTTCGGACCGGGCTTCAACGGCCCGTTCTTCCTTGCCGCTCGGGTGGATGGCGCCGCTGATCCCACAGTCCTCGCAGGGATCACCCAGGCGGTGGCGGCAGACCCCGGCGTTGCGTTCGTCTCACCGGCCCAGCCCAACGGTGCGGATCCCACCGCCTACGTGTGGCAGGTCACCCCCAAGACGTCGCCGCAGGACGAGGCCACCACCACGCTGGTGCACCGACTGCGCGACGAGGTGCTCGTCGACGGGGAGACAGCCTTGGGCGCCGAGGTGGCGGTCACGGGCAAGGTGCCCGCCACCGTCGACTTCTCGGTCCTGCTCGGCACCCGCACGCCCTACTTCTTCGTCGCGGTGCTGCTGCTGTCGTTCCTGCTGCTGATGGCGGTGTTCCGGTCGCTGCTCGTGCCCCTCAAGGCCGTAGTCATGAACCTGCTGTCCATCGGCGCCTCGTGGGGTATCACGGTCGCGGTAGTGCAGTGGGGCTGGCTCGGCGACCTCACGGGCCTGGCCCCGGGCCCCATCGAGACGTTCGCGCCGATGATGTTCTTCGCGATCGTGTTCGGCCTGTCGATGGACTACGAGGTGTTCCTCCTCTCCCGTGTGAAGGAGGAGTGGACCCGCACCGGCGACAGCCACCTCTCCGTGGCCAACGGGCTCGCTACGACGGCGCGGGTCATCACGGCCGCCGCGGCCATCATGGTGTTCGTCTTCGGCAGCTTCCTGCTGGAGGACGACCGCATCTTCAAGCTGTTCGGCGTGGGCCTGGCCTCGGCGATCTTCCTCGATGCCACCGTCGTCCGCATGCTCCTGGTGCCCGCCACGATGGAGCTCCTGGGCGACAAGAACTGGTGGCTGCCGCGCTGGCTCGATCGGATCCTCCCGAAGATCGACGTCGAGGGCACACCGGACCATCTCCTCGACGACGAAGATGGCATCGACGAGCCCGAACGGGAGCTGGTCAGCATCTGACCTTGGCCTGCGCCGGTCATGGGAGGCTGAGCCGGCCATGACCAGCGCCGTGACGACCGCGGATCGGGCCGATGGCCGGCGGCTTCTGGCCACCCGGGGTGTGCGGGCCCTGGTCGACGGCGCGGTGGCCACGGCGCTGCCCGCCTATCTGCTGGCCCGCGGCCTGCGCCCATCTCAGGTGGGAGCGGTGATCACGGCCACGCTGCTCGGCTCCGCCGCGGTCACCCTCGCGGTGGGCCTGCGGGGCGGGCACCTCGATCGCGTGCGTCTCCTCCAGCTCATCTCCGTCGCCATGGTGGTCACCGGCGTGGCGTTCGGTCTGAGCGGGTCCTTCCCCGTGCTGCTCGTGGTGGCGACCTTGGGCACGATCAACCCGTCGGGCGGTGACGTCAGCGCCTTCCTTCCGGTGGAGCAGTCCCTGCTCCCGGAGACGGTGCCCACTGCGCAGCGCACCCACCTGTTCGCCCGCTACTCGCTGGTGGCGGCGCTGGCGGGCGCAGTGGGAGCGCTGGCCGCGGGCCTCCCGGAGCTCGTCGCGCATCGCACCGGAGTGTCGGAGCTCGACGCGCTGCGATGGGTGTTCTTCGTGTACGCGACGGCGGGAGCGCTGCTCCTTGCGCTCTATCGCCGACTGCGTCCGCGCCCGCC
>DAIQBC010000141.1:0-6911 GCA_036781345.1 Acidimicrobiales bacterium
CATGGACGATCACGGAGCTCGACCCCGGCCGCTCGTTCACCTGGCGATCAGACGCCCCGGGGAGCAGGACCGTGGCCGCGCACCACATCGCCCCCACCGGGGACGGGACCAGCGAGGTCACGCTGACCCTCGACCAGACGGGCGCGTTGGGCAGCCTCGTCGGTCTGCTCCTCCGTGGCCTGACGAAGCGCTACATGCAGATGGAGGCCGACGGCCTGGCCGCCGAGGCGACGTCCCGAGCCTGACGGCCGGCTGGCCATGGTCGAGGCGACCCCTCGGCGCCGCCACCACCCCGATGGGTCACCGCCCGCTGGCGTTCCGTGTCTAGTGTCACAGGTGGAGGGAGGCACGGGGCCATGAGCGACAGCGCGGTGCGATTGCGGGCCGTGAGCAAGCGCTTCGGTGACGTCGCGGCCGTCAACGGCGTCGACCTCGACATCGCAGCGGGCGAGTTCTTCGCCATGCTCGGCCCGTCGGGGTCCGGCAAGACCACGATGCTGCGGCTCATCGCCGGGTTCGAGCTCCCCACCGCCGGTACGATCGAGCTCGACGGCCGTGACGTGAGCCACGACCCTCCCTTCGACCGCGACGTCAACACCGTGTTCCAGGACTACGCCCTGTTCCCCCACATGGATGTGGCCCGGAACGTCGACTACGGGCTGCGGGTCAAGCGAGTACCGAAGCCGGAGCGAGCCCAACGGGTGGAGCAGGCCCTCGCCAGCGTCCGCCTCGAGGGGTTGGCCGGGCGCAAGCCCAACCAGCTCTCGGGCGGCCAGCGCCAGCGCGTCGCGCTGGCCCGCGCCCTGGTCAACCGCCCCAAGGTCCTCCTGCTCGACGAGCCGCTTGGTGCCCTCGACCTGAAGCTCCGCGAGGAGATGCAGGTGGAGCTGAAGCAGATCCAGCAACAGGTGGGCATCACGTTCATCTTCGTGACCCACGACCAGGGTGAGGCGCTCTCCATGAGCGACCGCGTCGCGGTGTTCAACCATGGGCGCGTCGAGCAGGTCGGTGCTCCCCGGGAGGTCTACGAGCATCCGGCCACGGAGTTCGTGGCCGGGTTCGTCGGCACCGCCAACCTCATGGCCGACGACGGCGGCCTCGCCACGGTCCGGCCGGAGCGCATCCGCTTCGGGACGCCCACCGGCGATCAGGTGGGCACGGCGGGCACCGTCGCAGCCGTGCAGTACCTGGGCGCGACCACCCGCTATCAGGTCCGGATCGACGACGGCTCCACCATCGTCGTCGAGGTGGCCAACACCTCGAGCTCGCCCGGCGTCGCGGCGGGCGACCCGGTGCAGCTCGCGTGGCAGCCCGCCGACCGCCGGCGGGTCGGGGCTGCCGCGCCATGATCGATCCAACCAACCCAGCAACTCAACCCAGCGGAGGGGACATGCGAAGGAACAGACAGCGCCTGGCCGTGGCGGCCACGGCACTAGCGCTCTTCGGTGCCGCGTGCGGCAGCGACAGCAAGGACGGTGCCGCGAACACCACCACTACAGCGCCGGCCGTCCAGACCACGATCGGCGAAGGTGAGGGAGCCGTGTCGATCCTTGCGTGGCCCTACTACGCCGAGGACGGCACGCAGGACCCCAACTACGACTGGGTGAGCAAGTTCGAGACCGACACAGGCTGCGAGGCGAGCGTCAAGTACTTCGGCACCTCCGACGAGGCCTTCACCCTGTTCGGAACCGGGGACTACGACGTCGTGTCGGCCTCGGGCGACTCGTCGATGCGCAGCGTCGCCTCCGGCGACGCCGCCGCCATCAACACCGACCTGCTCGACAACTACGCCGACATCGCTCCGTTCCTCAAGGAGCAGGCCTGGAACTCGGTCGACGGCACCGTCTACGGCGTACCGCACGGCTGGGGCGCCAACGTGCTGCAGTACAACACGGAAACGGTGTCGCCGGCCCCCACCAGCTGGGGCGCGGTGTTCGACCCCAACTCGCCCTACGCCGGCAAGATCGCCGCGTACGACTCGCCGATCTACATCGCCGACGCCGCGGTGTACCTGAAGGCCACGCAGCCCGACCTCGGGATCGACAACCCGTACGCGCTCGACGAGACCCAGTTCCAGGCCGCAGTCGACCTGCTCAAGGAGCAGAAGCCCCTGCTGTCGGAGTACTGGAGCGACTACGTCGCCTACGAGGACAACTTCCGCTCCGGGAGCACCGTGCTGGGCACCAGCTGGCAGATCATCACCGACACCCTGGCCGCCGACACCCCGGTGGCGTCCGTGCTGCCAACGGAGGGCTCGACGGCATGGTCGGACAACTGGATGATCCACAGCGACGCCAAGCACCCGAACTGCGCCTACGAGTGGATCAACTACATCACCTCGCCTGACGTGCAAGCCGAGGTGGCCACCACCTTCGGTGAGGCGCCGGCCAACCTGAAGGCCTGCGACACCGTCGCCGAGCACTGCACCACCTACCACGCCGACGACGCTGCGTACTACGACCAGCTCTACTACTGGACCACACCCACCAAGGCGTGCGTCGACGGTCGGACCGACGTCGAGTGCAAGGACTACGCCGACTGGGTTGCGGCGTGGACCGAGGTGAAGGGCTGACCCCACGGGAGGGGACGTGAACCGCACCGACCGGGGCCCGGAGGCCCCGGTCGGTGCTCGTCGCGCACTGGCCCGGATCCTGGCCAGAAGACCGCGCCTGCGCCTCGGGCTCACGTTGTCGGGGCCGCTGCTGTGGCTGGTGGTGGCCTACATCGGTGCGCTGGTCGCGTTGCTCGTGACGTCGCTGTTCCACAACGAGACCGTCGGTGTGGCCACCACGATGGTCACCGACCCTGCCCTCGACAACTACCGCACGGTCTTGGACACGCCGGTGTACAGGGACGTGGCCGTGCGCACCATCAGCGCGGCGCTGGCGGTGACCGCCATCGACCTCCTGATCGCCCTGCCCATCGCCTTCTTCATGGCCAAGGTCGCCTCCACCCGGTTGCGTCGCCAGCTCGTCATCGCCATCACGATGCCCCTGTGGGCCGGGTACCTCGTCAAGGGCTACGCCTGGAGGGCCATGCTCAATCCCGAGAGCGGGCTCATCCGCGAGGTGTTCGGGGTCTCACCCGGCTACGGGCTCTGGGGGACGATCACCACCCTCTCCTACCTCTGGCTGCCGTACATGGTCATCCCGATCTACGCCGGCCTCGACCGGTTGCCGAACTCGCTCCTGGAGGCATCCACCGACCTGGGCGGCAAGGCCGGCCGCACCTTTCGCTCCGTGGTGCTGCCGCTGCTCGTGCCGTCGATCGTCGCGGGTTCGATCTTCACCTTCTCGTTGACCCTGGGCGACTTCTACGTGAACCGCCTCTTCGGAGGCACGACGCAGTTCATCGGCAACAACATCTACAGCAACTTCGGCGTCAACCTCCCGCTCGCGGCCGCCTACGCCACCGTGCCGATCCTGATCATGGTGGCCTACCTCCTGGCCGCCCGCGCCTCCGGCGCGCTGGAGGAGCTCTAGATGTTCGTCTCGCGCCCCGCACGCCTTGCGCTCCGCGCCTTCACCCTGTTGGTGCTGGTCGTGCTGTACTTCCCGCTCCTCTACGTGATGCGGCTGAGCGTGGCGAAGTCGCGGGGCTTCTCCTGGCCGCCCAGCGGGTTCACCCTCCAGCACTGGTCCGACGCAACCCGCGCCAGCGGCCCCAAGACGGCCCTGTGGAACTCGCTCACGATCGCCTTCTGGGCCACCGTCGTCGCGCTCGTGCTGGGCTCCCTGGCGGCGGCCGCGCTCACCCGGCACCGGTTCTTCGGCCGCAACGTGGTGAACCTGATGATCGTGCTGCCCATCGCGCTGCCCGGCATCGTCACGGGGATCGCCCTCAACTCGGGGTTCGCCCGACTCGGCGTCGACCTGTCGCGGGTGACGCTCGCCGTGGCCCATGCCACGTTCTGCATCGTCATCGTGTTCAACAACGTGGGGGCGCGCATGCGCCAGCTGTCGCCCAACCTCGACGAGGCCTCTGCGGACCTGGGCGCTGACCAGCTCCAGACCTTCTGGCACGTGCGCCTTCCGCTCCTCGTGACCTCGTTGCTGGCCGGGGGTCTCCTGGCCTTCGCCCTCAGCTTCGACGAGATCATCGTCACCACCTTCACCGCGGCGGGAGGCTTCCAGACCCTGCCGCTGTGGATCTTCCAGAACATGTTCCGCGACACGAGCCTGCCCTTGGTCAACGTCACCGCCACCTTCGTGGTGCTGGTCATGGTCCTTCCCGTCTACCTCGCGCAGCGTCTCTCCGACGCGGTCGCCGGGGGGCGCACCTGACCTCGTTTGGGCCGCCGGGGTTCGCCCACGCAGACCCGCGATGGGGTGTCCGCCCCTGAGATGGGCCAACCTTGTGGCGGCCGTGACCGGAGATCACGGCCCTCATCGAGCGAGCAGGAGCCCGTGATGTCCGTGTGCCCGCAGTGCCAGACCGACGCCCACCTCCGCCTTCAGCGGCGTGACGGCGAGCCCGGCTACCAGTGCACCGAGTGCGGCACCTGGATGCAGTTCGGTGCCTTGCCGCCCAAGGTGCCCAACCGCAGCCGGGCGCAGGCCCACAAGGCCAGCCCGGGTCGCTGGCCCGAGGACTTCCCCATCGACGCCGAGGGCAAGGTCGAGGAGGGCCTCGTCGCCTGGTCGAAGTCAGGTGAGATCGAGGGCCGCACGACCGGAGCGCGCCTGCGGTGCACGTCGATCGACTGCCCGGGCTGGTTCGTCGCCATCACCTGGGAGACAGGGCAGGCCCTGCGCCCTTGCTCGCAGGGGTTCACCTACGACCCGGCCACCAAGTCGATCCGGATCACCGGCGGGGGCGAGATCTCCGGCCGCTTCGTGGGCCCCACCCCGCTCGGCGTGGAGCCCCTGCCGCGTGAGTCCTGGCCGACCCGCGCCACCCTGTCCAAGCGCAAGGGCTGGCGCGTCACGGCCTGACCCTTCCGAGGCGAAGGCGAGACTTCTGCGATGAGCGACCTCAACGTGCTGGGCGGCGAGCTCGAGGCCTGCGGCACCGATCCGGTGACCGGCTTCTACCGCGACGGCTGCTGTTCCACGGGACCCGAGGACCTGGGGAGCCACACCATCTGTGCGGTGGTGACAGCCGAGTTCCTCGCCCACCAGCGCTCCATCGGCAACGACCTGAGCACCGCGATGCCCGAGCACCGCTTCCCTGGGCTCGTTCCTGGCGACCGGTGGTGTGTGACCGCGGTCAACTGGCTGCGCGCCCACGAGGACGGCTGCGCGGCCCCGGTCGTGCTGGCCTCCACCCACCTGCGGGCCCTCGACATCGTCCCGCTGGCTGCCCTGCAGGAGCACGCGGTGGACGTCCCGGGTGATCTCAGCGCCCTCGACGAGTAGCCGTCACGGGCTTCGGAGCACCCAGCCCCGTCGTTCGAGCTCCGCGGCGAGGAGCGATGCCGGCATGTCGTTGAGCGCCCGCACCCGTTCGGCGTGGAGTCGGTCGGCGGCCGACTCGAGGTCCGTGGTGGCCCCGCCCCGACCGATGGGCGCCTCCACCTCGGGATCGGCCCTCAGGAGCTGGTCGATGAGCGTGGACGCCTCGTCCTTCGTGAACTTGCCGCCGGCCTGGCGCTGCGTGAGACCGAGGGGGCCGCGAGCGTCTCGGAAGCCGTCGTGACCGGCCTTGTGGAGGAGCGACTCCAGGTACTGCAGCTGCTTGTGCGATGCCGGGGGACCCGACTGCTGACCGAAGGCCATGGTCGGATCCTCGCACGCGGTGTGTGACGAGACGGTGGAGGGTCCTAGCGTTGGCCTATGACCACACCGAAGATCGGGGTGCAGCTGCACCCGCAGGCCACGACCACCGACGACCTCCGACAGGCCTGGCGAGCCGCCGACGCCATGGGCGTCGACTCCATCTGGGTCTGGGACCACTTCTACCCGCTCTACGGCGATCCCGACGCGGCCCACTTCGAGGCCTACGCCCTTCTGGCCGCGATGGCCGTGGAGACGAGCCATGCCCAGATCGGGGCGTTGGTGACGTGCAACTCGTACCGGAACCCGGAGCTCCTGGCGGACATGAGCCGCACGATCGACCACCTGTCGGGCGGTCGGTTCACCCTCGGCATCGGCTCCGGGTGGTTCGAGCGCGACTACGAGGAATACGGCTACGAGTTCGGCACCGCGCCGGAGCGCCTGCGGGCGCTCGGCGAGGCCCTGCCCCGCATCAAGGGCCGGCTCGCCAAGCTCACCCCCGCCCCTCTCGGTGCGCTGCCCATCCTCATCGGGGGATCCGGAGAGAAGGTGACGCTGCGCCTCGTGGCGCAGCACGCCGACGGGTGGAACGCCTTCGGGCCACCGGAGAGCTTCGCGGCGAAGAGCGCGGTGCTCGACGAGTGGTGCGCCAAGGTCGGCCGTGAGCCCGGCGATGTCGAGCGCACCGTCGCCATCCAGCCCACCGAGATCGACGAGTGGAAGGCCTACGTCGATGCCGGTGCGGACCACCTGATCGTGATGGTGGGCCATCCGTTCGACCTCGACCCGGTGAGCCGCCTGGTGGACCTCGTCCGCTCGTGACCCGCGCGGTCGGTGTCCTCGCACTCGCGGTGCTGGGCACGATGCTGGCTGGCTGTGGGTCGGACGGGCCACCACCGGCGCTGGCGGTCGACGTCGGCGGTGCCTCCGCCGTGGTCTCCGATGCCGCCACGTTCATCGAGGGCTGCTACCGGGACGGATCCCAGCCGGAGACCTGCACGACCAGCACCGTCTCGGGCCTCTACGCGTTCTGCGCAGACCTCGTCGGGGCAACCGACCTGCAGGCGACCGACGTCACCGGTGGCGTCATCGTGTACACGGCTGAGAACCCGAGGATCGGGGAGGTGAGCTGCCTGTTCGGCAACCCCCGCTTGAGCCTCTCGATCGAGCTGTGGCGGGACCCACCCACCTCGCTGT